>WFPJ01000035.1 GCA_015487615.1 Aquificales bacterium
GGAGTTTAATATAAAGAATATAGTCGTTGATCCCATAATAATGTCATCATCCGGCTATCCACTCATAAAGGAAGATGCCATAGGCATGCTAATAAATGAGATATTCCCCATTGCTCTGATTGTAACCCCGAACATTCCAGAAGCGGAAAGGCTTACAGGAATGACAATCAGATCAATAAAGGACATGGAAAGGGCAGCTAAGGAAATAAAGGAAGCAGGGTCACGCTATGTTCTAATAAAGGGAGGACACCTCGGAAACGGTAATGTAACAGATGTACTTTATGACGGAAAAGAATTTTATTACTTTAAAGGCAGATTTTTTAAAGATAAAAATGTCCATGGAACAGGATGCACTTTATCCGCAGCAATAACTGCCTACATAGCCCTCGGCTATGACATAGCTGAAGCGGTTGAAAAAGCAAGAAAATATATTGAGGGAGCTATAGAGCATAGTCTCCAAGTGGGGAAGGGAAACCCTTCCCCTAATCATATATGGACACTTTCTTAATTTACCACAACCTCCTTCCTCAACTCCTTCGTGGCTTCAACCATATTCCTTAAGGCGGGTATTACCTCTTCCCATCTTCTTGTTTTCAATCCACAATCGGGATTTATCCATATAAGATCACTCGGGAAAACCTTAAGAACCCTCTCTATAATCATTTTTATCTCTTCCTTTTCAGGTATAGCTGGTGAATGAATGTCATAGACCCCTATTCCTATCTGCCTGTCCCATCCATTGTATGATTCAAAGGCGGATATTATTTCTCCCTTACTGCGTGATGCCTCTATGGATATAACATCAAAATCCATCTCGTAGATGTAGTCTATTATCTCGTTAAATTCCGAGTAACACATGTGAGTGTGTATTTGGGTCTCGGGTTTTGCCCTTGAAGCAAGCCTGAAAGCCTTTACCGCCCATTCAAAGTAATCTTTCCAATCATTCCTCTTTAAAGGAGCACCCTCCCTGAAGGCGGGCTCGTCTATTTGAATTATTTTTATTCCGGCTTCCTCAAGATCTCTAACTTCCTCTTGAAGCGCCAAGGCTATCTGGTAAGCTATTTCTTCTTTGGGAACATCATCCCTGTAGAAACTCCAATTGAGAATTGTTACAGGACCAGTAAGCATACCCTTTACAGGCTTATCTGTCAGAGATTGGGCATAGGTAATCTCTTTCAATGTCATAGG
Organism: Aquificales bacterium; assembly: GCA_015487615.1. GTDB lineage: Bacteria > Aquificota > Aquificia > Aquificales > Aquificaceae > WFWF01. Next base: position 1,189 of record WFPJ01000035.1, read on the forward strand.
TTCTGGTCTTGAAACATCTCCGTAAATTATGGGAGGCCTATAAACCCTTGAACCGTAAGATATGACCCAGCCGTGCTTTGTTGTGGCTATACCATCAAGCTTTTGGGCAAAGAATTCTACCATATCCGTTCTTTCAAATTCTCCATGTACAAAAACATCAAGCCCCAAATCCTCCTGAACTTTTATAAGCTTCTCTATCTCCCCCTTTATAAAGCGATCATACTCTTCCTGACTTATTTTTCCGGATCTGTAAGCGGTTCTCATCTTTCTTACCTCTTCTGTCTGAGGGAAAGATCCTATGGTTGTTGTAGGAAGAGGAGGCAGGTTCAGTATATCTTTTTGAATCTTAACTCTTTCACTGTAAGGTTTTTCCCTTGTGAAATCCTCTTCTTTAAGTGAAGAAACCCTCCTTCTTACATCCTCATTCACAGCAAAGGAAGTACCCATAAGTTTTTCTGACTCTTCCGCAATCTTAACAAACTCCTCTTCACCCAGTAAAAGTCCTCTTAAAGTCCTTATCTCCTCCAACTTTTCATCCGCAAAACTAAGTCTCTCCCTTATGTCCGCTGAGAGTTCATCCTCAACACTCACAGTAACAGGAAGATGGTAAAGGGGGCAAGAATTGGAAATAATGATATTTTCCGCAACCTTAGAAATATCTTCTATAAACCTTGCCTTCTCTTTAAGATTTGCCCTCCACACCTGCCTGCCGTTTATAACACCTGCTATAAGTGTTTTATCAGAAGGAAATCCGCATCTCTTTAAATTCTCATAATTTTCCTTATTTGATACAAAATCAAGAAGTAGGGCTTTGACAGGAAGATTAACATACCTATCATAATCAGAAACACCGTCATAATAGGCAAGGAGAGTAACATTAACATGCTCCGACACCTTCTTGTAGAACCCTTCAACAAGATCCCAATGCCATTTTTCTGTATCAGTAACAAGGGAAGGCTCTTCAAATATAATTTCCCTTTCCCCATCAGAAGACAACTTTTCAACAAGGGAAATATAAGTCCTGGAAACAGCCTCAAAAATCCTCTCAAATTTATCCCTTTCCTCTATTTTCTCCACCTCAAGAACAGGTACGGGAGTTTCTATTCTTCTCAAAGCCTTTGAAAGTCTTAGGAAGGTAAAAGGACCTATAAGGGAAAGGATACCACTCTTCCCAAGATTAAAAAGGAAATCAATTGGTTCAACAAATTTAATTGAAAATTCTCCTCTTTCTATTTCTGGTACAAGATAATGATAGTTTGTGTTAAACCATTTTGTCAATTCAAGGGCATATTTTCCCCGTGCCATTTCAAAGTATGTTTCCAGTCCTTGATAAGGTAAAAATCTCTCTGGAATAATACCCAGTAGTACAGATGTATCAAGCATGCGATCGTAAAGGGTCATCTCACCCTTAGGGTATATGTCAACATATTCCGCATACCTCTCTATCCGCCCCCTTTCCACTGACTCTATCCCCTCAAAAAGTTCCTTCTTTGAAACTTCACCCTTCCAAAAACCTTCAAGCAGTTTCTTATATTCCCTCTTCTTTCCTATCCTTGGGTAACCAAAGGCAAAAGTTTGCATTGAAAAACCTCCGCGAGATTTTTCGGGATCTAATATTTTACCATCACCCACCTTTGTAAAGTATAGAAGAAGCGTAAGCAAACCACCTTATCCCCCAATAAAGTTTCCATACACGAAACCTGTAGCCGAACACCTTTACACTATAGGCACCTTCAACAGCTATAGGTATATTAATAACCTTTTCTCCTTCAGAATCTATTATCATGTAGTCTTCCCCATTCCTGTAAATAAAAACAAGTGCATTACTAATATCTGTTTTTATAACAAGTCTGAAGGGATACTTAGCCACCTCTCCGGGCATATAAAAACTGTTTTCTGAATATCCGTAAATCATGAAATATTTATCTCCGTCCGCCAAGCCTATCGTTTTATGAAGATCATAAATGATATCGTTTACATCCCCGTAAACTTCTCTGCTTAAGATAAGATTCCTTCTTTTACCTATAATATAACCGTATGTAGGAATATCAATCCCACCAAAAATATTAGCGGATAAGATTATATCCTGATCGGAAGAAAGGATAAGGCAACCGTCCTTCACTGGTGGGAAGTAAACGGAAGATATGTCGGGAAAATAAGTGTTTACCATCCTGCGGGGAATATAATCAAATATGTGATAAAAAAATTTTGATTCCCAAGGTATGTCACTTACGGAAAAAACTGAACATCTTTTAACACCCTCTTCAACAACATGCATACCGCCGAAATTTATCCACAGATTTGAAGGTGCCTCCGTAACTACAAAATCAATACCCATCTCCTCAGCCAATTTTAACAACTTTGAAGGATTACCGTTGTGGGCATTAAATACTGTCTTTAGACCGTAGATATATGTGTACGGATAAATCATTGGTTTTGGACCAGGAGAAGAGGAAGGGGGAGGCATGGTTTCAACATATATGACGGGGAATATATTGTAAAGTATAAAACCCCATAAATAAATGGTAAGAAGCACTGCTATTGGATATTTAAGCCTTTTCATTTATCCTATGTTCCTTGCCTGCAACAAGCCTTGATATGTTTGAACGATGGGAAAATATAACAAGTAAGGTTACAATTATGGCGAGGGTAACATAAGGAAAGGGACTTCCAGAAAACGCAAGTACAAAGGGTGCTGAAGCTACCGCTATCATAGATGCAAGGGAAACATACTTTGATATGTAGAGAACACCTACCCAAATAAGCAGGCATATTAAGGCACTTAAAGGTGAAAGGGCAAGAATAACACCGAAGGAAGTTGCAACCCCTTTACCACCCTTTAATCTATAGAATATGGGGAATATATGACCTACTACTGGAGATAGTGCAACAAGGGCTATATGCCACTCATTTTCCAATAATAAAAGTGAAAGGTATGTAGGTATAAACCCCTTCAATGCATCCAAAATAAATACCAAAATTCCGTACTTTTTACCCAGTGCCCTTCTGACATTTGTTGCACCAACATTGCCACTACCTACCTTTCTGAGATCCACTCCTTTTGTCTTAGCGATTATGTCACCAAAAAGAACGGATCCAAGTATGTAACCTGATGTTAGCAACAAGAAAAACACTAAATCACCCATTTTTCACAGCATACCTGTTGACAGTTAGGGTTCCGCAACCTCCAAGGGGATCCTTTCTGAACCTGTTGGACAATGTAACCCTTATACCCCTATCTCTCAAATATAGGAAAATTCTCTCATAGGTTTCATTATCAACTGGTTCAATACCGAACCCAACATCATTGCAATGAAGGAGGGTTACACCCAATCCCAATTCCGAAGCAACATCCCCCAACCTTTCAATATCTTCCATACTGTCATTAATACCCTTCATAAGTAAATACCCAAGGCTTATTTTCTTTTTCTTTTTTTCAGAAAATTGGCTTATCTTTTTTCTCAAAAAATTTAACAGCTCATCCACATTACCGCTGTGTTTCATTATCCTATTTCTTAAGAAAGGATCTAACGCATGAATAGATATAGTAACACCGTTGTGGGGTAAATCCAGAAGTTCTTCAAGTTTTGAAAGGGGAAAACCAGAGGTATAAAAGCTTACTTTGAGACCTTCCTTTTTAAATTTAAAAAAAGCCTTTTTACAATTTTCCCAATTGTGTAATACCTCCCCTATTCCCGCCATAGCTATCCTTTTAATCTCAGGAAAAATACTAATTGCAATATAGTACTGATTTACTATCTCCTCCCAGCTAAGGTTTCTGTAAAATCCATATCTACCGGACGCACAGAATATGCAACCTACATTACATCCCACCTGTGAGGATACACATAAACTGTCACCTCTGTAAAGAACGGATTCTACGGTATAACCGTCCTCAAGTTCAAAAACTAAAAGAGTGTTAAGGGGACTCCTGGAGATTGAGCATAATTTCATTTTCCCGTTCCGCCTCCTGTCTTACACACCTTCTATGACACTGGGCCATAGATTCAAGGATCTTATCATAATCGGAAGGAAGTATCTCACCAAAATCAAACTCAATATCCTTACCAGTCTTTTCATCCTTAAGGATCAATCTGTTTTTAAATATGTCAATATCTTTTACAACATACTCCTTTTTATTAATACATATAAGAGTTCCTTGTTCGGGAAGCATTGTCCTTACAGTATAATTCTCCCTCTCATAAGCAAGACAACACATAAGTCTTCCGCAAGGTCCCGTAAACTTGGCAGGGGAAAGAGGGAGATTTTGCTGTTCTATATCCTTCAGTGATATGGATTCAAATGTGTCTATATATCTAACACAGCACGGCACATTACCGCAAAGCCCAATCCACCCCATCATCTGAACCGCATCCCTAACACCTATCTGCCTCATCTCTATCCTTCTTTTGAAAACCTTGGCAAGATCCCTTACAAGAGCCCTAAAATCAACCCTGTTCTCCGCTACATAGTAGAAGAATACTTTTGATGCATCAAGAGGTACATATGCCTTTATAAGGTGCATGTTAAGATTGTGCTTTTTTATATACTTTTTACATATACCAAAAGCCTTTTTACTTTCCTCCTCATTTCTTAAAAGTGCTTTCCTATCTTTTTCTGTCAGCTTTCTCTTAAACTTGTAAACAGGAACACCCGGTATCTTTTCCTTTGAAAATCCTATGAATCTAACCACATCCTCCCCCTTTTCAGTTTCCGCAACTATAAGATCCCCCCTCTTTATTCCATCCTCTATTTTGTCAAGTTCGGCTATTTTATTTGTATCAAGACATCTAACCCTTAAATAAATCTTATCCATACTTTTCATCCTCCAATGATAGTTTTAATATAAGCAATTGCAAGGGTAACATTAACCCCCTTAGGTATATCTTTTCTTGTTTCATCTATAACATCTATAACCCTTTCCAACATCTCAACATTAGTGGACATTTTACCAACAATACTTTCCTCAAGCAAATCAAAGAAGAGAACAACATCATCCTCATTGTAAGATCCTATTTTCTGAATGCAGGAAAAGACGGTAGAAGCATCTCCCTCTAAAAATTTGTTTACCATTTCCCTTACAGAAGCCTTCTCCCTCAACTTATTCAACCTACTTACACTACCTCCCGAAAGTTCATACATCTCCTTATCATCAATCCCAGTTATTTCCCTAAAGGATTCAAAATCAAGGGGACCGAACTCTATCACGAAGGACCGTGATATTATGGTAGGAAGAATATTCTTTATATTAACAGCTGTCAGTATAAAAAAGGTATCGTAAGGGGGCTCTTCAAGGGATTTAAGAAATGCATCACCCGCTTGAGGGTTTAAAAGATCAGCACCCTCAACAATTATAAGCTTGGCGGGAGACAATACGGGCTTTTCCCAAGCAAATTCTTTAACCGCTCTGACCTGATCTATCTTTATAACATGACCGTCGGGTATGAGGAATATAAAATCTGGGTGTTCCCCTTTCAGGTATAAAAAAATTTTCCTGCCCGATTGAGATTCTCCGTAATATTTAATTTCATCCCATTCACCCTTTAGTATCCTATCCGCAATAGATTCATATACCCTACATGATTCACACTCTCCACACCCCCACATTACACCCTTCCTGCATAGCAATCCTTTTCCGAAATCAAGTGCTGCAACAGTTTTACCCACACCGGAAGGTCCCCAAAACAGAATAGTGTTCGGAACCCTGCCTTTGTTGTACATACTTTCAAGTACTCTCCTTACCCTATCTTGGTTCAGAAGTCTCATCGCCAATATTTTACAGATTTTTTGTGCTATATTCTTAGAAGATGGCGGGGTGCCGGAGTGGTCTAACGGGGGTGATTCGAAATCACCTGTAGGGTTTAAAGCCCTACCGCGGGTTCGAATCCCGCCCCCGCCGTTCAAAAACTTCTTACAAAAAGCCAACCGTTTATAAGAGTAATAGGAAGGAGTTTATAATTTCCTTTCAGGAAGTAAAGCCCCAAAATTCCCAAAAGTATTAAGAAAAAGGCTTCGGATTTATCCAAAGAAGGTATAAGCAATAAAGAAAAATCACTCAAAAGACTTACCGCTTTTGCAAATAAAAAACCGAAAAGATTAAATAAATCAACAAAGGGTTTAAAATAAAAAAGGGTAATAAGGGATAAAATACCAAAAAAGGAATAAATAAACACAATGGGTGTAAGAAGGGGTGAAACCAAAACAGAAAGGGGAGAAATAAAAGAAAAGGTTGCTATAAGGGGTGAGGTTGCGGAAAAGGCTGAGAGGGATACAAAAAAAGACTTATAAATCGTATTGCCTTTTAAATCTTTTAAAGAGAGAAGAATAAAAAGTGTAGCAAGGAAGGAAAGCCAGAAGGATAAGGAAAAGAAATTGTAAGGAAAAAGGAAAAGTATAAGGGAAGCAGAAAATAGTAGTGTATTTAAAGGATTTACCTTTCTGTGGACCAGCCTTGATAATATAAGCAAAAGAAACATAAAACCCGCTCTTAATACGGGCGGTTCTGAGGGAACTATAAAAAGGAGATAAGTACAAACACCTACAATGGCAAGAAGATAACCGTAAGGTCTTGGTAATAGGAAGGAAAGGATCAGAGATATTACACCTATATGAAGACCGCTTATAACAAGAAAGTGTATTAAACCAGTTCTTAAAAAATCGCCCCTTACCGAAGGGTCAAGAACTTCCCTCGGCTCTCCGAAAAGAAAGGAAATACCTACTCCCGCTCTTTCCCTACCTCCCGATGCTTCTATATATCTGTCCATCAAAAAATCTCTTATGGAGTAAAAATTGAGCGGTGAAACATTCCGTAAGTTTGTCCATATATAAATCCTACCCTCCCTTATTTTCAAATTACCTTTTATTAAAAAATATCTTCCTTCAGGAAAAGTGTCCCCCTTTACGAAAAGTAGTGCCTTCCGTCCCCCTATATCAACTCTTTCACATTCTATTATCTTTACAGGAATCCTTATAATTTTCTCCTCAAAACTCAAATCCCCCCAAATCTCAACCTTTACATGAATACCCTTGTAATAAGAATCCTGGATTTGACCTTTGAAGTAAGAGAAAAAAAGAGCTAAGAAGAAGATAGAAGTATGAAAGGTAATGTTGCGGAAATTAATAGGCTCCCTCCCTTCCAAAAGCTTAATTTAGTTGCGAATATATTTTTCCTAATATCACACCTAAAATACCACTTATTGAATTAATAACCACATCCTTAATATCACCAACTCTATTTGGTAAAATCCACTGTATAACCTCGTCAACCAAACCTACAACGGACACAAATACTGAAGATACGATCAAACCATTGGAATTTCCGATACCATACCCTTTAAATATTAAAAATCCCAATATGCTGTATTCAACAACATGTATTCTTTCCGCAGGTTTGCCTAAACTAACAACAATAAACAAAAGGGGCAATGAAATTAAAAACATATACCACAACAGTTTAAAACCAGCCTTTCTATAAAGGTGATAGCAAATTAAAGAAAATATAATGAATATAGAAAAATTTATAACAAAATTAAAGATTTTCTGCCCTAAAACCCGTTCAGCAGTGCTAACGATTGAACCCATAATCGGTAATGTTGCATATATGATAAGTATATAAGCAAACACAAGTATACGTAATTTCATCGTATCCTTAATATCTTTGGCGTCTTAAACTTAACTATCCTGAAGTATAGCCATGTGTAAATAACTATAAAACCCAAAGCAAACAAGATAAGAATATAAGTATTTTTCCAAAACAATACCGCGGGTACAAAGCACAAAAGTTCCATTACCCATAAGAAGGGGGTAGTATAGTAATTCCTCTCTAAACTATTTAAATCTCTTCCCACAAGGTTTTTTGTTATACGGCGATATATAAGCATATGAAAATGTACAGAGTCCGGTAGAGATGGTGACATACCCCTCAAGAATCTTTTCCTATATATAGAAAACACCGTTTCCCACACAGGGTATAAAACCAACATCAACACAAACCAAGGAGATACATCCGGATACTTACTTATAAGTAAAACACCTATTGAAGCAGCGGTGAATCCTAAAAAATACGCACCTCCATCACCCAAAAAAATTTGACCGAACGGATAATTCCACAAGAAAAATCCCAAAGTAGAAGCTATCGCTGTCATGCTCAAGTAAAGAAGGAAATAGTCGTTGTGTAAAAAGGAAACATAGGCATAGGCACAATATATTAAAATAGCAACACCTGCAGCTAAGCCGTTGAATCCGTCTATTATGTTAAAGGCGTGAGACACACCTGCAATAGCAAATACAGTAAAAACAACGGAAAAAATGTATAAACCGAAAATTGCATCCAGTAATGGTATATCTACCCTATTTATTGAAGCGTTAAAAAAAATAAAAAATAAAAATCCAGAAATAAAGCTGGCTATCAATCTCCATCTCGGAGAAATTCTTTTAGTTATATCCTCTGCAATACCGCTTATAAACACCGGAATGCCTGAAATTACAAACATAAGGAAATCCTTAGAAAAAGGTTTACCTTCTAATAAAAAAAGTAATCCTGTTATTAAAAAAGCCAAATAAATTGCAAGCCCACCTATACGTGGTGTGGGATTCTTATGAAACTTCTGCGGACCATGATAGGTATCATGTGCTATGTTTAGCCTTATGATGAATAGACATATTATAAAGCTTGTAAAAAGCGATACAAGAATATATAACATACTAGCTGATCATTTTAATAAACCTCTCAAGCCCTTCCTCCCATGGTCCCAATTCAATTCCCTTTTTGGTTCCCAAAACGCTCCACAGGGGCCTTTTTGCTTTAGTAGGAAATTCTGTGTGTTTGACCGGTTCAATATCCGCACTTAAACCTGCAAATTCAAGAATCTTCTTTGCAAACTCATACCAACTACAGTAACCCGTATGGGTAATATGGTATATTCCGTAAGGATATTCATCTGTTATCAGTTTCCATATACCCTTCGCGAGATCATAAGTGTGTGTTGGTACCATGTATATATCATCTATAACTCTCAGTTTTTCTCCCGCTTTTGCCTTTTTAAGAATTGTGTAAGGAAAATTACCTCCTTTACCCGATGCACCTGCAACCCCATAAAGGCTTGAGGAACGAATTATATAATGCTTTTCAATATAGTTTCTTAAAATGTATTCCCCCGCAAGTTTTGAAATACCATATATATTGATAGGGTTAGGTACGTCATCTTCATAGTAAGGTTCTTTATATTTCCACTTTTTTCCATCAAATACATAATCTGTAGAGATATGAACTATAGGTATCTCCTTATTCAAGTTATCAATAATAGTTTTTATACCATAAGAATTTACTGAAAAAGCTTCTTTAACTTCTTCCTCTGCAAAATCTACCTTTACGTACGCTGCACAGTTAATTATTAAATCAACTTCCACCTTGGAAATGAAGTTTTTTACTGCCTCCTTATTTAAAATATTGAATTCATACTTTTTCGGACAGATTAATTTAACACATTCTGGAGCCGTCTTCCTCAAATCAGTACCCAGCTGACCATAAGCACCTACAAGTAGAATCTTCATAAATATGCAACCTAATTGAGGCGTGAATAGTATTTTAATATTTTACTCTTAAATTCTTCAGCTTCCATTAATTTTTCTAATAACCACTCCTTATTTTCTACGTACCAATTAATAGTTCTCCGTAACCCTTCTTCAAAAGAAGTTTCAGCTTTCCATCCAAGGTGCTTGTAAGCTTTTTCCGTATCAAGAGCATATCTAAGGTCGTGTCCAGGTCTGTCCGAAGTAAACTCTATCAAATCTTCATTTTTTCCTAAAAGTTTAAGGATTTTCTTTACAACTTCTATGTTTTCCTTTTCCTCATCGCTGCCTATATTATAAACTTCCCCTATTCTGCCGTTCTCTATTACCTTAAAAATAGCAATAGTAAAGTCATTAACAAACAACCAAGTCCTTACTTGTTTTCCATCTCCATATACAGGAACTTTTTTGTTCAATAAAACCCTAGCAATTGTAAGAGGAATAAGCTTCTCTGGATGCTGCCATGGTCCATAATTATTAGAAGCTCTTAATATTATTGCAGGGAATTTGTAAGTTTTTACAAAAGAATTTACAATATGATCTGCAGAAGCCTTGCTTGCAGAATAGGGAGAATTTGGCATCAAGGGATCTGTTTCCTTAAACTTTATATCTCTATCTTTCGGCAATTCTCCATAAACTTCATCTGTCGAAATATGAATAAATAAAAAGTCCTTTAAGAAATCTCTACACGCTTGTAATAGGTTAAAAGTTCCCACGATATTTGTATATATAAATTTATCTGGTAAAAGAATACTCTTATCAACGTGCGTTTCAGCCGCGTAGTGAACTATTATATCTGGCTTTTCATTAAATATTATCTCCTTTAATTCTTTATAATGTGATATATCTATTTTATACAGCCTGATCTTTTCCCTTATTTCAGATATTCTTCTTTCATCTCCTGCATAAGTTAGCTTATCTATTACTACAACATTATAACCTTTCTTAACTGCATTTCTTACAAAATCACTACCCATAAAACCACAACCACCAGTAACCATGACTTTCATGAGTTAACCCCGTATTCAAAATTATTTTTAGCTTCCTTCAGATAAGGCAATTTAGAATCCTTTTCAGAAAGGATAGGATTCTTTATAGGCCAATTTATATTTATATCTGGATCATTCCATCTTATTCCTGAATCAAGTTCTTTATCATACTCAAAAGTAGTTTTATACATAACTTCACTATCCTCAAGAGCTACAAATCCGTGTGCAAAACCGGGCGGAACCCACAGCATAAGCTTGTTTTCTTCTGATAGTTCAACAGCTACCCACTTTCCGAACCAAGGTGAACCCTTCCTGATATCAACAGCCACATCCCATATTCTGCCCTTTACACATCTTACCAATTTTCCCTGAGCCTTGGGATGAAGCTGATAATGTAATCCCCTCAGCACATTCTTCTGAGACCTTGAATGGTTATCCTGAACAAAATCGTAAGTTATCCCGTTATTCTTAAATTCTGAAGCCTTATAGGTTTCCATAAAAAAACCCCTTTCATCACCGAAGACTTTAGGTTCAATAAGAATAACATCGGGAATATCAAGGCGCTTAAAACTAAACGGCATTACCCACCTCCTTCACTACATATTGTGAAACAACATATTCCGCAAAAGCGAAAGCAC
>WFPJ01000036.1 GCA_015487615.1 Aquificales bacterium
AAACCCAAAAATATGAGATTTTACGGAGGAGCTACCCTTATAACACCGAATGAAAAAGAGGTGAGGGAGATGAGCGGAGTTGAGGATGTTGTTGAAGGTGCCTTTATTCTGAGGGAGGAGCTGGGTGTAGATACAATAGCGGTAACGAGAGGAGCTAAGGGTATAACCCTGGTGAGGGAAGAAGGTTTTAAAAACTTTCCCGCAAGGGCTAAGCAGGTTTTTGATGTAACAGGTGCGGGCGATACAGTAATAGCGGTGATGTCCTCTCTGATGTTGACTGATGCCTCTTGGGATGAAATATGCACTTTAGCAAATATAGCCGCGGGTATATCGGTAGGTAAATTGGGAACTTCCCCCGTCATGCCTGAGGAGATAATAAGCTATGCGGAAGAGGGGGAGATACTACGAAAGTCTGGCGTGTAAATTTCTTGAGGAACGCGATTACAAAATAATAGAAAAGAACTTCAAATGTTCACGGTATGAAATAGATATAGTGGCACTTGATGGAGATACCCTTGTATTTGTTGAAGTGAAAGGAGCAAAAAATACGGAATTCGGTCATCCCGCACTTAAGGTTGATGGTGCAAAGCTGAGAAGGATAAAAGAGTGCGCCTCTGAATATTTATCAAAGACAAAGCACCCCTTCAGGGGGTGCAGGATAGATGTTGTTGCAATTATAGGTGAAGAAATTGAACATATTAAGGGTGTCCCTTTATTCTAATACTTCAAGGACAACCCTTTTGTTCACCTTTCTCCCCATGGCAGAGAGGAGAGTTCTCAAAGATCTTGCGATCCTGCCCTGTTTACCTATTACCTTGCCAAGATCGGCAGGATCAACCCTCAGCTCAATGACAACAGTTTTTTCTCCTTCAATCTCCGTCACATTAACCTTGTCCTGATTGTCAACGAGTGCTTTTGCTGTAAGTTCTACAAGATCCTTCATGTAACTCATTTCGCACCTCCTTTACAAAACTTTTGCGATTTTAAGAATAGCTTTGGCTCTGTCCGTAATTTCTGCACCTTTATTTATCCACTCTTTTACTTTTTCCGGCTTTATTTCAATTAATTTTTTATTCTTAGGGTCATAGGTCCCGAGTATATCAATATATTTGCCTTCCCGGGGGGATCTTGAATCCATAACTACTATTCTGTATATGGGATGATTTCTTCTTCCCATTCTCGCCAATCTTATTCTTACCGCCATAATCTGAACCCTCCATTTAAACCAGAGTTTAAAATTATAACATGCTATCTGACATTATGCTAAGTTTGTAGGTATTTTAACATGGCGGGTATTATAGTATTTCTGTTTATTTTCCTTACAATTTATGGACTTATAAACTTTTTCTTCTACAGAATTTACACAAGGGCTTTCACCGTTGGTAAGAGGGTTGTATTGATTTATCTTGTTTTTCAAACTATCTCTCCTGTATTATGGAGATGGCTTGATAAAAACGGTTATACCTTCATATCGCCGTACCTTGCCTTCCTTTCCCTTGTATGGATGGGCTTTGTTTTATATTTCCTTATAAGCGGTTTACTTTACTATCCTTTAAGATTACTTTTTAAATTTTTAAAATCAAAACCTTACTTTTTCTTAACCTTCTTTACCGCCCTTTTACTTTCCATTTACAGTTACTTTGAAACCCTTACACTTGAAAATCACCACTATGTTATTTATACAAAAAAACTGCCTGATGGTAAAAGGGTAAGGATATTACACGTTTCAGATTTGCATCTGGGTCCTTTAATGAGGGAGGACAAGGTGAATATCGTTATACGATCTTATGATAAATGGAAGCCGGATATATTGGCGGTAACAGGTGACTTTGTTGACGGTAATATGAAAGACCTTATGCATCTTGCGGATATGTTCAGATCTATAAACCCACCCCTCGGTAAGTATGCGGTGAGTGGTAATCATGAGTTTTATGTGGGCTACGAACAAGCTGTAAGATTTATGGAGAGGGCAGGTTTTAAGGTTTTAAAGGGTGAAGTGGTTGAATTACCTTACCTCAACATAGCGGGGGTTGATGATGATGAAGGAAAAAGAATGGGCTACAAGATATTATCTGAAGAAGAAGTTCTAAAGGATATAGATCCTTCAAAATATACAATACTTCTTAAGCATAAGCCAGTTGTAAACAAGAAAGTTATAGAGAATATAGATCTTCAGCTTTCGGGTCATACCCACGGAGGTGTTTTATTTTTTGTGGGCTATCTTATACTTGACAGGATATTTGAAACCAACAGGGGTATTAAGGAGATAGGTGAAAACAGATATATTGTGGTGAGCAAGGGTATAGGAACGGGAGGGCCTCCCATGAGATTGCTTGCACCTCCTGATGTTAATGTGATAGATATTATAGGACTGTCAGAAACCGAAGGGCAAGCGAGGTAGTCTTGGCATACCTGACATCTTTTTCAGTTTTTTCATCATCTTTTTCATTTCTTCATACTGCTTTAAAAGTTTGTTAACATCGGACACACTAGTACCGCTACCCTTTGCTATCCTTCTCTTCCTACTCATATTTATTATTCTGGGATTTCTTCTTTCTTCAGGGGTCATTGAGTTTATTATTGCTTCCATCTTTTTAAATCTAGTCTCATCAATTTTGAGATTTTTTAATTGGGCGCCCACGCCCGGTATCATTTCAAGGAGCTTATCAAGGGGACCCATATTCATTATCATTCTTAATTGTTGTCTGAGATCTTCAAGGTCAAAATCACCCGCCATTACTTTTGTTGCAAGTTCCTGGGCTTTATCTTCCGGAATAGCCTCCTGAGCCTTTTCTATCAATGTTTGTATGTCACCCAATCCCAGTATCCTTTGGGCTATTCTGTCCGGGTAAAAGGGTTCTATATCTTCAACCTTCTCGCCTACCCCTATAAACTTTATGGGAATTCCGAGGACATGTCTCACCGATAAGGCGAGACCGCCCCTTGCATCACTGTCCATTTTGGTGATTATCAGTCCGGTAAGATTTAATCTTTCATGGAAGGATTTTGCTATCTCAAGGGCTTCCTGACCTTGCATTGCATCCGCTACATATAGGATCTCAGAGGGCTTAATGACCCCTTTTATCTTCTCAAGCTCTTCCATGAGTTCTTCATCAATATGCAACCTTCCTGCGGTATCAACCAGAAGATACTCTATACCTTCCTTCTCAGCCCTTTCCTTTACCTTCTTGGCTATCTCAACAGCATCATTAACACCCTCAAAGCCGTAATAAGTTACACCCGTTCTTTCCGCAAGTCTCTGAAGCTGTAGCATGGCGGCTGGTCTTCTTACATCCGTTGAAGCTACAGCAACAGAAGAACCTTTACCCTTGAGAAAGTTTGCAATTTTAGCTATAGTTGTAGTTTTACCCGTTCCTTGCAGTCCAACGAAGAGAGAAGTTCCCTTTTGGATGTCTTCTTTGTGAGATCCGAGGATGTTAACAAGCTCTTCATAAACTATGGTTATTATTGTCTCCGCTGGAGTAAGGTTCGCTTTTACTTCCTGCCCGAGGGCTCTCTCCCGTACCCTTTTAAGGAAATCCTTTACAACCTGATAATCCGTATCCGCTTCAAGGAGTGCAAGTCGTGTCTCCCTTAGCGTATCATTGATAATCTTATCCGTGAGCTTTCTTGCCTTCCTAAGCTTTGTGAAAGCATTTGTGAATTTTTCTGACAGTAGTTCCAGCATGAAAATGCATTATATAGTATTATCTATACACATTCCAGTATTTTGAGCAGATTTTCCTCAACCTTGTACATATATTTTGTAAGAAAACTAAGGATTGCATATCTTTGATCCACAGAGGGTTTCATTTGTATTCCTCCCATGTATTTGTTATATCCGTATTTTGAAATCCAGGCAAACCTTCCGGGCATATTCATATAATTTTTGTTATCAAGTACAAAACTTACTTTTAGGGTGCTTCCCATAAATCTCAGAAGATCTTTATCACAGAACGAAAAGAAACCTACCCCTTCTTCAGAAATGTCAAATATTTTTATATTTATATCTATCATACCTATGTTAACAATACCGTTTATAGGCTGATCTAAAAATACTCTGAGGAATCTTCTCTTTTCATGTTCAACCAGTATAAATTCATGATCACTTACCGTAACTACATTGTTTTCTATATTCTTTACGGTTCCCTTTATAGGTCTTGTAAAGAGACAGTTTCTCACTATTACCTGTTTACCTTTATGGGGTAAAAGATCTTTATCAATCAGGTTTATAACCAGGTTTCCCTCGTAGTCATAAGCCTCAATCCTTCCTATATTGCCTGCAGGTGATTTATTTTCTGTCCATAACAACATTATTGTATTTTTTGATGTGCACAAATGTTTGGCTATACGACTTATAAGCTTACACTGGTTTTCATTAGACATACCTTCTAAATTTGTATATCGGGATTATACCCTCAATATTAAAACCTTACATCACAGGTTTGATCATATTCCTGGAGTTCTTTTATCTTAGGATTTTCACTGCAGAGGGGACAGTTTGGATCCTTTCTAAGTTTTACTTTGGTAAACTCCATTGAAAGGGCATCCATGACAAGAAGCTTGCCTACCAAGGGTTCACCTATACCTAGCAGTAACTTTATAGCCTCTGTTGCTTGAATGCATCCCATTATGCCTCCTATGGATCCGAGTATTCCCGCCTCCTGACAGCTTGGTACAAGTCCGGGCGGAGGTGGTTCCGGGAAAAGGCATCTGTAACAGGGCGAATTTTCCTTATCTCTGTAATCAAAGACGCTTATCTGTCCTTCAAATCTCAACATTGCGGCTGATACTAAGGGTTTACCCATGAAGTAGCAAGCATCGTTTATGAGGAATCTTGTGGGGAAGTTATCCGTGCCATCAAGGACAACATCAAAATCCTTAATAATATCCATTATGTTGGCCTTATTTATCATTGTGTTAAAGGTTATAACTTTTACATCGGGGTTTAGAGCTTCTACCGTTTTCTTTGCAGATTCCACCTTCGGTGTGCCAACCCTTTCCGTGGTATGAAGTATTTGTCTTTGAAGGTTTGAGAAGTCAACAACATCATAGTCAACTATGCCTAAGGTTCCCACGCCTGCTGCTGCGAGGTAAAATATAGCGGGGGATCCCAAGCCTCCAGCTCCTATAACAAGTACCTTGGAATTCAAAAGTTTCTCCTGACCTTTTCCGCCAACCTCTGGTAGAATTATATGTCTTGCATATCTCTTGATCTGTTCCTCAGAGAATTTAAACATCTTACATATTATAATATGCTGAATGAAAAAAATAGGAATAACCATAGGAGACCCTGCGGGGGTAGGACCAGAGCTAATTGTTAAGATTTCAAAACACTTTAAAAAGGATAACGCCTATATAGTTTACGCAGAGGAAAAGATATTAAGGGAGGCTTTCAATCTACTAGGATACTCCTTTGACTATAATAAGGTTGATGATGTATCGGGTATAAAAAAAGCGGGTATATATCTTGTTGACCTAAATATTTCGGA
>WFPJ01000037.1 GCA_015487615.1 Aquificales bacterium
GACGTATGTTATGCTCTTCAAGTTTCTTAATAACTATGTTTCTTTTTGTTTCCATATCAATGTCAAGTTCCATTATAAGGCCCGCTGTGAATCTGTTTATAAGCCTATCGGATAGATCCGTCAGTTCCTTCGGATGTCTGTCACTTGTGAGGACTATCTGTTTACCCAGCATGTGAAGTTTATTAAAAACGTTAAACAGTTCCAGCTGCGTTCTCTCTTTATTTTTTAAAAACTGTATATCGTCTATAAGGAGTACATCAACTTCCCTGTATTTTTCCCTGAAACCATCAAGATTATTCTGCCTCAGCATTCTTATAAGCTCATCAGAAAAATCATTTATTGATTTATAAACCACCCTGTAACCTAGATCCAAGCTGTTATTACCTATGGCATGCAATATATGGGTTTTACCAACGCCTACCCTTCCGTATATAACCAGGGGATTATATAGCTTTCCAGGATTCTCAGATACCTCCCTAGCTACCTGGTAAACTATTTTGTTACTGCTACCTACCACGAAATTATCAAAGGTATATCGCGAACATACACCACTACTGTATATCCTTTCTTCCCCTTTCTTTTCCTCCTGTTGCCTTCTCTCAACTACCTTTATGTTAGGGTTACTGGCACCCCTAAGTAGAAATTCCTCCGCCCACCTCTTGAATTCACTGTTTGGCGCTACAAGTATAAACCCCGTACCGTTCCTTTTTATCTCAAACTTACTAAGAAGGTTTAGTATACTCCTGTTAGCTTCTATTTTGCACAGACTAATAAGGCTTTCTATACTTTCCTTTGTGGTCATGGGTTTCTCCTTCGGAAAGGTTATAGGTTTTATGATATAACTCGGACTCAAATCCGAGTTCAGCTAAATTCCAAGAAGTATGATTGCTTTATCAATAGGACCAAAAAGTTTTTAGACTCCAGAGGAAACAATTATCCCTCCCTATCTCAGTTCCTCTTTACTAATTAATTTCTTGATTCTCCTTATACTTTTAGCCTTGCCCGTTTTCTCATCAATGTCAACTATAATAGCATTGAAGACTATATCACCATCGCCCACCTCAAACTTTTGAGGCATACCATAAAGAAACCTATGAAGGGGCTGATCTGGTTTAACTCCTATTACCGAGTACCACGGTCCTGTCATACCCACATCCGTAATGTAAGCTGTACCCTTTTTCAAAATACACTCGTCCGCAGTAGGCACATGGGTATGGGTTCCGTAAACTAAGGAAGCCCTTCCGTCCGCATATATTCCGAATGCCCACTTTTCCGATGTCACCTCCGCATGAAAGTCAACGATAATTATCTTTGTCTTCTCAATTACTTCGTTATATATGGCATCAAAGGTTCTGAAAGGATTTTCAAGATTACAATCAAGGTAAATCCTCCCCATCAGATTTATAACGCAGTACTTTACTCCGTTTTTTTCAAATATGCCAAAACCCCTACCTGGTGTTCCCGTAGGATAGTTTGCAGGTCTTATAAGGTTTTCAGCCCTGTCTATGAATTTAAATATCTCCTTTCTGTCCCATATATGATTGCCTCCGGTTATAACATCAACCCCCATAGCCTTAATCTCGTTGTAAACCTTTTCAGTTATACCAAAACCCCCCGCAATGTTTTCCCCGTTGATTATGACTACATCTATATCTTCTTCATTCCTTAAGACGGGTAGTATACGTGAAAGCGCCCTCCTACCGGGAGAGCCTATTATATCACCGAGAACAAGAAATCTCATAACTCCGCTTACTTATGCGGGTGGAGGGAGTCGAACCCTCACGCCCTTGCGGGCACCGGATCCTGAGTCCGGCGCGTCTGCCAATTCCGCCACACCCGCAAATAATACTTATATTTTACCTCGCATACTCTATATGTCTTGTCTCTCTTATAACCACCACCTTTATCTGTCCAGGATACTCCATCTCTTCCTCAATTTTTTGAGCTATCTCTTTTGAAAGCCTATATGCCTTTTCGTCATCCACCTCTTCCGGATTAACTATAACCCTTATCTCCCTACCTGCTTGAATTGCATAGGCATTGGCAACACCCTCAAAGGATTTAATAATCTCTTCAAGTTTCTCAAGTCTTTTAAGATAAGCTTCAAGGGTTTCCCGTCTGGCACCCGGTCTGGCAGCGGAAAGGGCATCCGCAGCACATACAAGGGCAACTTCTGGATACTTAACAGGTTCCTCCTCATGGTGTGCCTTTATGGCATTTAAAACAGGTTCCGGCTCTCCGTACTTTCTACAAAGATCTATACCTATATCCGTGTGAGATCCCCCAAGCTCATGTGAGATTGATTTACCTATATCGTGAAGCAAGCCAGCCCTTCTTGCAAGCTTCGCATCAAGCCCTAGTTCTTCTGCCATAAGTCCCGCGAGATATGCCACTTCCTTGGAGTGAAGTAAAACGTTTTGGGAGTAGCTAGTTCTAAAGTAAAGCTTACCTATATAGTAATAAAGCCCGGGATTTATATCATGAAGATCTAATTCAAAAGCTGCTTCCTCTCCCAGCTTCCTTATCTTTTCATCCATCTCCTTCTTAACTTCTTCTACGACCTCTTCTATTCTTGCAGGATGAATTCTCCCGTCTTGTATAAGTCTTTCAAGGGCTTCCTTGGCAATTTCCCTTCTCAAAGGATCAAAGGAAGAAATGGTAACTATATCAGGTGTGTCATCAATTATAAGATCCACCCCAGTAAGGAGTTCAAAGGTCCTTATATTCCTTCCTTCCCTTCCTATAATCCTACCTTTAAATTCATTGCTCGGAAGTTCCACAGATGTAGTCGTGTAGTTAATGGCTATCTGGGGTGCAAGCCTTTGCACCGCAGTTGTGATAATATCCTTGGCTCTCAGTTCAGCTTTTGCCTTCGCTTCTTCCTCAATCCTTTTCATTATCCTTACCGCTTCCGCTTGTGCTTCCTCCCTAACCCTGTTCAGAAGCTCTTCCTTAGCTTCCTCCTTTGTCAAAGAAGCTATCCTCTGCAGTTCAAGGATTTCCCTTTCTTTTAACTCTTCAACTTCCTTCCTTTCCTTTTCCAGCTCCCTTTGTGCCTCCTCAAGTTTCCTCTCCTTTTCCTCAATATTTCTTTCAAGATGCCTTATTTCCCGCTCTAAAGTACGCAAGTCCCTTTCCCATTTGTATATCTCCTCCTCCCTTTTTTCAAGGGACTGCCACTTTCTATCAAGATTCCTTTCTCTTTCATTTAACAATCTTTCCCTTTCCTCTACCTCTTCTAATCTTTTCGATAGCTCAGCTTCTACCTCCTCCTTGTATTTGAGCTTAATTTTTTCCACATCCTCCTCTGTTAAGGAGGGTTTTGATTCCTGAGTTTTTCTACCTACAAGCAGATAAGCAACGCCTCCTCCGATAAGGATACCTACAACAGCTGTTATTATCACAAGAGTAACAACATCCATCTTCTCTACCTCCTTCTGAATATGTGATGAGGTGTAACAACAATATCTACGGGTACGTCCCACTCATCGCGGGGAATTTTATCAAAAATTTGAAAATCAAAAGCAATACCTATTTTAAAGGCGGTTACCTTGCGGAGAAATCTATCATAAAAACCCTTCCCGAAACCTATTCTAAAACCGTCCTTGTCAAAGGCAAGGCCGGGAACAAAAACAACATCAATACTATCTTCATTAATATGCTCTCCGCAGGAAGGTTCATAAACACCAAAAGCACCCTTCCTAAAATTGGACAGGCTATTTACCTTAACAGCCTTTATTTCTTTTCCTTCTATAACAGGAAATGCTACACATTTTCCGTCCCTTAGGAACGATTGTACAAGAGGCAATATATCGGGTTCACCCTTAAGTGGATAATAAAATAAGAAGCACCTTCCCCTTTTAACCTGATCAATCTGATTAAGTCTTTCCCTTATCCTGGAAGATAATTTAACATATTCTTCCCTACCTAAAGCTTTTCTATTATCTATGATAAACCTTCTTATATCCTCCTTTACCAATCTTCTTCCACCTCCTTAAAAGGAGGGGAAGGCAAGAGATATCGCCCGCCCTTGCCGTGGGCAACAGAGACCATGGAGGGCCTCTTTTTTTAAGGTGGGTACCCTCTCGGAAGCCCCCGCTCAAGCAGGAGTCTCCCGAAGCCCGGGTTCCCTAGAGGCTCCCATGTAGGCCCCAAACAAAATCCCTGCTCCCACGAACAGGGCAGGCTAACGAATTTTCACTCCATATTTCTCCTCAAGCTTACTTATCAGCTCACCAACGATTTCATTAACTTCTTCATTGCTGAGGCTCTTTTCATAACTCCTCATATAAAGCCTCACACCAACACTTTTCTTGCCTTCCCCTAAGCTATCACTTCTGTAAACATCAAACACCTTCACTTCTTCAACCATTTTACCCAAAAGGGATTTTATATCTCTTAATAATTTATACACAGAAACACTTTTGTCCATCAGAAGAGCTAAGTCTCTGATAACAGGAGGATACTTAGACAATGGCTCGTATCTTTTAATGCCTCTTCCGTACTCCACCCTATCAAGATTTATCTCCATATAATAGGAGAATCCGTCCAGATCATATTTATCAGTTATTTCTGAACTCAATCTTCCTGCCACACCGATCCTTTCATCCCCTGCATATATATACCCCCCCATATCCTTTACAAAAATAGGTATATCCCTAACCTCCACAACCATAGGACTGCCAAGCATCTTAGATATACCCACTATTATGGAAGAGATATCCTTAAATGTCCACCTTTCCTCTGGATATATCCTTTTGAACCCTAATAATAACACTCCTACATGAAGCTCTTCCTTCTCGGAAAACACTCTAGATATTTCAAATATTCCCAAATCCCTGTTATAGTTATTTACATTGTAAGAAGCTGTTTTTAGGAGGGATTTAAGCAGTGACCTCCTAAGTCTCTTTTCCGCTATATTGAGAGGGTTGAGCATCTCTATAGGCGTACCTTCTTTATTAAAAGGATCAAGATCCTCCTCATCCTCAAAGGGAAGATTTATAACTTCCGTTAACCCGCTTGAAATTAGAAAGTTCCTTATCTCTGCTACATAATCCCTCTTCCTTTCCGCGTATGAAGGTATATATAAAGGTTCGGATCTGTACTCTTCATACCCCTTCCCTCTCATTATCTCTTCAATAATATCCACATCCCTTTTTATGTCAAAACTACGATAAGGAGGTACAACCACTTTTATACCTTCCTGCAATCTTTCGGGTGCAAAACCTAGTTTCTTTAAGAATAGAACATCCCCATCATCAATATCCTTGCCCGTATATTTCCTGTACTTTTCTTCCGACAAATGTATTATTACAGGCTTATAGGGTTTCTTGTAAACATCCTTAACCGCTACAACCTTACCTCCCGCAAATTTAACCATCATATCTACGGCAAGGTCCTGAGCATTCCTTAGATGTTCTATATCCACATTCCTTTCAAATCTGTATGAGCTGTCAGTTGTTATACCAAGCCTTTTTGAAGATAACCTCACGCGGGTAGGGTTAAAGTATGCAGCTTCAAGAAGTATATTTTTCGTCTTTTCATCAACACCCGTTTCTTTGCCTCCCACCACACCCGCTACAGCAACGGGTTTCTTTTCATCCGCAATTACGAGGACACCCTCATCAAGTCTCTTCTCCTCTCCGTCAAGGGTTACAATACTCTCACCCTTTTTTGAAGATCTTACTACTATACCTCCCTCAAGCTTTTCCAGATCAAAGGCATGAAGGGGCTGTCCCTCCTGAAGCATTATGTAATTGGTAATATCAACTATGTTATTGATAATTTTTATTCCTGAAAGAAAAAGCCTTTTCCTTATTAAAAGGGGAGAAGTAGTCACATTTATATCCTTAATGATTACCCCCCTGTATCTGTAACAGTCTTCGTCTTCTATATCTATACTTATATCACCCGTGTCCTGGTAAGAAGGATAGGAGGGTGAAATCATATCCTTATTAAAAAGGGCTGAGATCTCCCTCGCCACACCCCTTACACTTAAAAGGTCTCCCCTGTTGGGAAGTATATCCAACTCAATTACATATTCTCCTTCACCGAGTGAGGAAAGCACATCAGTTCCAGGCCTTTCATTTCCGTCACCGAGTATGGGTTCATTTTTAAAGGAATCTATCCCAAGATCGTCGTAGGTTACAAGGATACCTTCAGAAAGTACATCCCCGAACTTCTTTACTCTTATTCTGTTTCCGTTTACAATCGCCCCTTCAGGAGCAACAGCAACCATTACATTCTCCGAAGGATCATCCCATGCGGATACCACCCTTAGTTTTCTATCCCCTATATTTATAAGAAGCACTTTGAGATCTTCCCCCAAGGGTTCAACGGTCTCAACTACACCCCATATAATACCCTCTGAATTAAAGGAAAATTTTTCACATATAGCCTCCACCGAATGCATTGAAAGTTTATGGGAAACCTCTTCCGGATCAAGGGAATCTATATCAACAAACTCTTTAAGCCATGAAAAGGGAAACTTCATCTAATCTATTATACCGACTGATCAAGCATAGACCTTCTTTTTCTTCTTGAACATAACAAAGGCTATGATTTCCGCAACAGCCTTGTAGAAAGAGGGTGGAATCTCTTGACCTACATCAACGAGGGGATACAATGCCCTTGCCACCTCTTCCCTCCTTATAACGGGTACATTGTATTTCTCCGCAATCTCCACAATCTTTTCCGCTATAGCACCTTTTCCTTTTGCAACAACTACCGGTGCCTTGTCAGTTTCCGCATTGTATCTAAGAGCTATGGCTATATGGGTGGGGTTGGTTATAACCACACTTGCCTTTGGTACTTCAGCCATCATCCTTCCGCGAGCAAGCTCCCTCATCTTAGCCCTCAGCTTGCCTTTTACTTCAGGATTACCCTCAAACTGCTTATATTCCTCCTTTACCTCTTCCCTTGACATCCTTATCCTTCTTTCATAATCCCACCTCTTATAAGCCAAATCAAGAAGAGCCACACCGAATGCAAATATGCCGAGTGTCAATACAACCGTAAATATGAGTTTAAGCATGGAGATTACGGATTCATTTAGGGGAAAAGCGGGTAGTCCTACTATATGTTCAATACTCCCGTGAACGATAAAATAAGCAACTCCTATAAGAATTGAAACTTTCAATAAATTCTTGAACAGCTCAAATAGGGTTGTTAAAGAGAACATACGCTTCAAACCTTCAAAGGGATTTATTCTTTCCCATTTAAATCCAAGGGGCTTAAGGGTAAATATGAATCCAAATTGGGCAACAAAAGATGCTATAACGACCAAGATGACGACTATAAACAATGGGGCAAGGGTTTTTGACAGGGTAAGGGAAATATCTTTCAAAAGATAATCTATGGTTGCAAAAGCATTATCGTAGTTCATAGTTGAAAGTGTCCTCAAAAAGCCCGCTGTTATCTTGAATAAAGCGTATCCGGTAAAGAACAAAACTATTGTAGAAGCGAGCACGGTAAGTGATGTGGCAACATCTATACTTTTGGCTACATTTCCCTCACTTCTGAGCTTTCTCCTGCGATAAGGCGTAGCCTTTTCCGTTTTGTTCTCCTGAGCCACCCTTTACCCCTTAAGGAAACTTATAACATCAAATATATACTCCCTCATGTGATTTGCCACCACAAGTCCCAATACGGGCAGGGAGAGTATAAATACAAAGAAACCAACCATAAGCTGGACGGGTAAGCCCACCATAAAAACATTTATCTGCGGTATGAATCTGTTGACAACCGCAAGAATAACATTGGTGAGCAGGGAAGCTATGAGTACGGGAAGTGAAAGTTTTACACCGAGGGAGAAGCTGGTATAAAAAAGATTTAAAAACACATCAGGGTTTATGGAAAATATGTTAAACCCTCCGGGTGGCAAGGTTTTAAAACTCTCCATAAATCCTACAAGAAGTATCTCAGCACCCCCCAGAGAAAGAAATATGGCGGTTCCCATCATAAGGGAGAATCCAGCCATAACGGTTGTTTGAGGTTGTTGGGGTAAAAACATCATTAAAAATCCGAGTCCCATGCTTGTTGCAATTATCTCACCCGCTATATATATGGCATCAAATATAAATCTCAAAATAAGACCGGTTACAAAGCCAAGGGACACCTCGCTAACTGCATAAGCCAAAAACTGATAAAGAGAAGAATAATGTACAGTTTTAACATCCCCGAGCATAAATACGGAAAAAGATAGAGCCATGGTAAGGAACAGCTTTACATTAAGAGGTATAAACTCTCTGCCAAATATGGGCACCATAAGGAGAAAAGAAAACATCCTTAAATAAACAAGAAGCAATGTTAAAAGTGCATCTATATCAAGAACGGGCATATCACTTAAGGTATGCGGGTATGTTTATAATCAGCTCCTTCGTATAATCAACCATTTTTGAAAGCATCCATCCTCCCAACAGGAAAACGGTAACATAGGCGGCAATGATTTTGGGTATGTAGCTCAATGTCATCTCCTGAATCTGGGTTGCAGCCTGAAAGATACTTACAACGAGTCCCACAACAAAGGTTGCCATAAGTATGGGAAAAGCCATCAAAAATGTCATCTCAAGGGCTTTTTGACCAAGGGTTATAACAGTCTCCGCATCCATTTTTAAGGACCTCCCTCATAACTGCGTACAAGGGAAAGAACTATAAGCTCCCACCCGTTGGCAAGGACAAACAACATTATCTTAAAGGGCAGGGATATAATCTGGGGCGGTATCATAAGAATACCCATAGATATAAGTATAGACGCGACAACTATATCAATTATAAGAAAGGGAAGATACAGGAGAAAAACTATCTGAAAGGCGGTTGTTATCTCACTTACCATGAAGGCGGGTATAAGAATACTTAGAGGTACATCCTTTATTTCTTTTATATTTTCCTTCTCCTCCTTATCCAAATTTGCACTGTCCATAAATACCTTAAGTGTATCCTTCCTCGTATTTTGACCCATAAATTCTTTAATGGATAAAGTAACCCTTTCAAGGAAAACCGTATCGCTTATCTGATTGTTAAGGTAGGGCTGTAAAGCGTTTGTATTAATATCCTCAATTACAGGTCTCATAATAAAAAAAGTAAGAAATAAGGATAAGGCAATTATTACCTGATTGGGTGGTACCTGAGGAATACCTATTGCCTGTCTTAAAATGGAAAGAACTATAACTATCCTTATAAAGGATGTGGTCATTATAAGTATGGAAGGCGCAAGGCTTAATACGGTAAGCAGGATGAGGAGCCTTATGGAAGTATCAAGCTCCGCCCCTCCTATTCTCAAGTCAATCGGCGGTATTACCTGAACCAATGCGATCATCTTCCCTGTATATAATATCAGCTCCCTTCTCGGTAAAACATACAACTATAAGCTTACCTTTAATATAAATCTCAGCTATAAAGATATTCTTTGCTAAAGGTATAACTTTCTTTACCTTAACATTCTCCCCTTCGTAAAAGCCTTTTCCCCACCTAACCCTTTGAAGAAAAGGGACAATCGCTGGTAATACAATGAATATAAGAATAAGAACTACCACTAAGGATACAAATATTTTAAACAGATAATCAAAAAAATCCATTTAGGTAGATTGTACAACAAACTCGGTGAAGTAAAGATTTCTTACACCGCCCTTTACAAGGATGGTGTTTATCCTTTTTATAAGTTCAAATCTCAATTTCTCTTTTCCTTCCGGCGTCCTTATATCACCGTAAGTTTTACTGCTCAAAATATCTATAACCGCATCCTTTATAATGGGTAATCTTTTTTCCACTTCCTTACTTACCTCTTGATCCGATAGCTCTAGAGTTATGGAAACCTTGGCATACATTTCAACACCCGGATCCGCCAGATTTACTATGAAGGTGCCGAGATCAAACATTACACCTATCTCTGTAGGTTTGGCTTCAGTTTTATGTTTTTCTCCTCCCTCCTCTTGTTTTCCTTTAAAAAAAAAGAAATAGGCGCCCCCACCGGCGGCGGCCAGCAGGATGAAGAGCGCCACAAAAATAAACAGACCCTTTTTACCGCCCTTCTTCTGCTCCTTCTCTTCCTTTGCCTCCTTTTCCTCTTCCGCCATTATTATTATCTTACCAGATTGATCGTTTCATCCATAATAGTATCAGCGGATCTTATAACCCTCGCATTCGCCTGATAAGCCCTCTGGGCTGAAATAAGATTAATAAACTCTTTGGCTATATCCACATTGGACATCTCCAGCATGCCCGATCTTACCTTCTCCGCACCTCCCGGCGTCATTATAGTAGGTGTTGAAATGGCTGTATAAAGGTTTGCACCCCTCTTTATAAGTTCCTCGGGATCGGAGAAAACAGCAATACCAACCCTGTAAAGGGGCAAGGATTTTCCGTTGGAGTAAACACCTACAACAGCTCCGTCCTCCGAAAGGACATAAACATCCACCAAATCACCCTTTGAATATCCGTTCTGATCCGCAGTAACAGTAAAGTCAGCAGCATACTGATTTATATATGAATCAACAACAAGGTCCTCATTAGTAGCATCCGCATCAAAGGCTGTGTCCGCAAGATCTGTAGTAGATTCTGAAGCAAGCTCCTCACCTATCATTAAAACCATGGCATTATCTCCTGAAAGAAATCCTTCGGGTATTTGGCTACCTATAAGTCCACCGGGTGCGGTAGTAAGACCTGCAGGAGGAGGATTAGCATTATTAAATAGTCTAAAGAAGTAATATCTTTTGTTACCTATGGTATAAGCCTGAAGCTGACTCTGTGTAGGATCGGAAGGCTTGAAAGGTTTGCCGTCCGAGCTGAATAGCAATCTTACATAGTTATAAGCCCCGTCAGTACCGTCACGGTAGGCATTAGATATAAGATCCTCCTTAACACCGTCCTCATTATAGTCTGACAATACAAATATTCTCCATTCATTGTTACTGACCTTTTTAAAGAATATGTCAGCCTGATAAGGGTTCCCTAAGGAATCATAGATGGTAATACTGTACTTATAGTTATAAGAGGATGGATTGTCCGGATCAAAGGTAGCCACAGAAGGCGGTGCTGCATCCGCATTTAAATTTGTAGGTTGCAGAAAACTTAGCTTTGATGTTGCTTCAGGATCAAGTTGTTGTACAATTCTAATATCCTCCAAGCCCGTTCCTACTGTTTCACCCCTCTCATTAACCCTGAAACCTTGAAGCTTAAAACCACCCGAGTTTACCATATATCCGTCCCTGCTAAGTCTGAAATGTCCGTCCCTTGTGTAATAGTAAGCACCTGTTATAGGGTCCCTAAGAATAAATAGACCCCTTCCCTGTATGGCAAGGTCCGTATTTATACCTGTCTGTTTGAAGTTTCCTATGGTCCATATCTTTTGGGTACTGTCAACAACAACACCTGCACCGTAAGTGGTTGATTTCATCGTGTTAGTTACAGTATTCAAGCCTATGGTTACCGAAGATATAACATCCTGAAATAGGGGCCTGTTGCCTTTAAATCCTATGGTATTCACATTTGCCATGTTGTCTGCGGTAACATCCATCCAAAAACGGTATGAATCAAGCCCTGTTATTGCATTGAAGAAACTCCTAAGCATCTTTCACACCTCCGGCGTATAAAATCTGAGAGGCTCTCGCTTGCCTCCCAGACTCAAGGTCAAAAATAAGCTCTCCGTTTATAATTCCGACAGCGGTAATAGTATCTTCATAGCCAAGAGAAACAAAATCTATCTCAAGCCCGTCTTTAACAACCTTTATAGTGTATTGACCTTTGGGAAGATCGCTTATGTCAAGCTTATTAAGACCCCTTGAAAGATCCATCTCTACCTCTTTTATCTTCTGATCGCCGTCGTATATTTCAATCTTTACACCCTCCATATCCTCGGGGGATAAAAGGTAATATGTACCTCCTTTAACCGTATCTATTGTATCCGTTGAAAATACAAAGGATTTGCCTATTAGGGATACACCGTTTATAAAGGTCATCTGATTAAACCATCCAGATATACTGTTTATAAAGGTTTGAACGTCATTAAAAAACCTTATCTGGTTTAATCTGACCATATCCTCAAGCATTTTGGAAAGATCATTGTCTTTAAAAGGATCCTGATATCTTAAAGTCTCAAGGTATATCTGCATAAACTCGTTAGAAGTCAGATTATCAAAGGATTGGATATAATCACCACTCACCACCTTGGGTTCGGGAGGTTTCACCTCATAGGGATTAATATCATTCATTTTGTACCTCCCTTTTTCCTTAACTCCTCCTGCAAAATTTCAGAAAAGCTCTTTGATTGCTTAGCCTTTTCCCCGCCTATAACACCCTTAAAGTCATAAATTCTTTTCTCCTTCTTAAGAACCACTTTATCATCCTGAACCTCTATTTTCAGGATATCACCTTCTTTCAACTCCATCTTCTTTCTTATATCACTTGGCAAGGCAATAAGTCCTCGTGCCATTACCTTTACGATTTCCTCCATGTTAAGTATATATATATGAAAATTATTGATGGTGTCAAGTGTTTGACATTTTCATCTATATGACATATTTTATTGTTTGATGATTGCAGTTGATACTGACATTTTAATTAATTTCCTTACCGGCAAGGATGTTGAAAGTATAGAAAAGCTGTTTAGAAGCCTTGAAGCAAAGAAGATGAAGATATTACTACCCGCTCAGGTAATCCTTGAACTTGTATTATTGCTTGAAAAAGAATTTAATTGGCACAGGGAAGATATATACAAGGTGGTATATACCCTCTTAAACGACCCCCTCTTCAAATCTCATGAGAAGGATGAACTCATAAATGCTATAAAAATTTATAAAGATTCCGGAATTTCCTTCACCGATGCCATGAAGATAATGTACGAGGATGTAGATGAAATAATAAGTTATAACAAAGACTTTCAAAAGGTAGGAGTAAGATTGAGGAAACCAATAAGATCAAAAAAAAGGTAGTTATTTCTTTAGCTTCTCATAGAGATTCTTCAAATCTTCAATGCTTTGCTCAAAATCTATTTTCTGACGGAAATCCTGCTTAAAAAATCCTATAATATCCTCCTTATGTTCAAGGAATAGATCAATTATGG
Source organism: Aquificales bacterium (assembly GCA_015487615.1). Taxonomy (GTDB): domain Bacteria; phylum Aquificota; class Aquificia; order Aquificales; family Aquificaceae; genus WFWF01. The sequence goes on from WFPJ01000037.1 coordinate 13,058, forward strand.
GATTGGATCCCGGAGAGTAAAGACCCATATTTACAAGATCCTCCATTGATTCATAGGAACTCATGAGTTCCCTTAAAAACATAGCCATCTCCATGTGTTTATTATCAACAAGCTTGGGCATCAACCTGCTTAAACTCTTTATGGGATCTATGGCGGGATATATACCCATGTTAGCTCTTTTTCTTGATAGTATTATGTGACCGTCAAGTACACCCATGAGAGAATCAGCAACAGGATCAAGACTTATATCATCTCCCTCCACGAGAACACTGAATATACCCGTTATACTACCCGCCTTAGTAAAGGCACCACAGCTTTCAACTATCTTTGACATTAAGTAAAACACGGAAGGTGTATAGCCTTTCAGCGTAGGGGGTTCTCCCGCTGCAAGACCGACCTCCCTCTGTGCCATGGCAAACCTTGTAATGGAATCCATTATGAATAATACATTCAGTCCCTTTGAGGCAAAGTATCGGGCATGTACTATTGCACTTATGGCACCTTTAACCTTAACAATGGGGGGCTGATCCGCGGTTGAGACTACAACTACGCTTTTCCTTAAACCCTCACCTATAACATCTTCAACATACTCCTTAACTTCCCTTCCCCTTTCTCCTATAAGAGCCATAACAACCACATCCGCCTCGCTGAACTTGGTTATCATACCCAAAAGTGTACTTTTCCCTACGCCAGCCCCTGCAAATATACCTATCTTCTGACCCTTTCCAAGGGTAAATAGGGCATTGATTGATCTTACACCTGTATCAAATATATGTGTTATCTTCTGTCTTTCCATAGGATTTATACTTTCAATATCTATGGGCATCCTTTCCTTTGAGAGGATTTTGCCATCAAAGAGGGACACACCGAAGGGATCAACAACCTTACCTAAGAGCTCCTCTCCCACATAGGTTGAAACCCTTTCCCTTCTTATATAAACCTTATCCTCAGCCTTTATACCTGATACATGTCCAAAGGGCATAACTATACATCTATCCTCGGAAAACCCTATTATCTCTCCCCTTATTTTTTCACCGTCCGATGTAATTATCTCCACAAGATCACCTATGGCACCTTCCGTATTGTAAGCTTCCACATATACACCGCTTACTTTAACTACCTTCCCGTAAATCCGAAGTATGCCTTTCACCTTTCATCACCTCATCAATAATATCCTCCACAATGTCATCATATTTCCTTTCTATCCAGAACTTTTCCGTTTCAACCTTTATCTCCCCTTCTTTAAGATTTTCATCAACAAGAAGATTTATCTGAAGCTCCGGAATTTGGGTTTTAAGCATGTTTATTGATCCCTCAACCCTCACAATATCCTCCTTACTTACATAGATATTAAGGGATCCGGAAAGCTCTAAGGATCTGTCAAATATCTCCGTCAGCACCCTGCCTATTATCTCTTCATGGGGGACATAATCACTTAGTACTAACTTCTTTAATGCAATTTTTGACACCTCCGCCATCTCCCTTGATATTTCCAGCTTTTTTGATGATATAGATTCCTTAGTAGCCTCACACACTCCTTTTATAACATTCTCTTTAAGTTTCTCTTCGTAAAGCTCCCTTTCAAGCTTTTCAATCCGTTCTTTTAAAGTGGACAACTCCTCTTTCAATCTTTTATTCTCTTCCATATATGCATCTCTTTCCCTCTTAAGATCCTCATTTTTCTTTTTATATTCACCCACCTCCCTTTCATATAATTCCCTCAGTTTTTCATAAGCCTCCCTGCATTCAACGAGCTGTTCTGAAATACTTTTGTTTGCGGGATTGGATCTGTTTGACATGTTACCGTGTTCATCATGGATTGGTTTAAATTCCTTAGACATAAGCTTCTCCTCCACTTAGGTCTATCTTACCCTCATCAGCAAGTTTTCTTATTATGGCTACAATTTCCTTCTGGGCTTTTTCAACCTCCGAAACCTTAACGGGACCGAGGGCTTCCATATCCTCCTTTATTATCTCTGCAGCCCTCTTTGACATGTTGGAAAGGAATTTCTCTTTTATATCATCTGGAGCACCCTTAAGAGCTATTATTAGAAGATTTTTGTCAACTGATTTTAAAATTTCCACTATAGCTCTATTGTCAAGTTTTCTTATATCTTCAAAGGTGAACATTTTTTCTTTTAATTTTTCCGCAAGATAAGGATCTTCTCCTTCAATATTGCTTAAAATTTTATTCGTTGTCTCTTTGCTTAAAAGGTTTAAAAGCTCCGCAGCTATCCCCAAACCTTCACGCTTCTGCGCAAAACCCACAACTCCCATTCCCTTTATCTCTTCCGCCAATGCTTCTACAAGATCGCTCATAAACTCGGGAGATATGTTCTCTATAGTGGCAAGCCTTTTAATAACTTCACTTTTGAGTTCATCCGGGAGCAAATTAAGAACATCAGCAGCCTTCGTAGCAGTAAGCTGAGAAAGAACAACAGCTATCGTTTGAGGATGTTCGTTCTTAAGGAGGTTTGCAAGCACACGTGTATCCACCTTCTCAAGCTCTTGCAAACTTTCTATCACATTAGAACTGCTCAAAAATTCTCTCAGTTTAACTGCCTTCTCCGGGGGTAAAATTTTCTCCGCAAACTCTATAAGACTTTCAACATCTACTTTTAAAAACTCAGTAGTTTGAAACTCATTTATAAACTCCTTCCCTATATCTTCAACATCTTTAAGGGTTATACCGCTTATAGAGGTCGCATAGGCTAACACCTTTTGTATCTCCTCATCATTTAATTCCTTCATAACCTCCACAGCAACCTGAGGGGGAAGAGACATAAGAAGTATCGCAGCCTTTTGAGCCTTGGTAAGATTATTTTTGACATTAGCCATAATATTTAAAAATATTATCAAAAGCTTAAAAAGTCCAAATTATCCCTCTTCTCTTCTATAAGTCCCTCCTTTCTTAATTTAGCTTCCAAAATCCTGATGACAAGTTCAGGCTGACATGACTTAGGACAGTATATACTGCAGTAATTGCAGTGGGTGCAATCTGTTATATTTAAGTTAGCAATAACCCCATATTTTGATGAGGGATCCGAATTCCTCGGATCTTCCACAGTCCTGTACATTTTAGTAAAAAGAAATGGGCCGCCGAATCTTTGTGAAAAAACTGGGCATACACTTTCACATATTAAACACCCTATGCAGTCCCACTGTCTCTCTATTCTATTAAATCCCCCTGGAGAATCCACATCTCTGTAATTACGTTCCTCAAACCATACCTTTCCAGCCCTTAATCTATCAACCACTATTGCGTGATCAACTACGAGATCCTTTAATGGCTTTAGATTATCAACCGGTTCTATTAGCAAGTAATCACCGAACCTTGAAACATGTTCCTTGCAGGCAAGCACATGATTTCCGTTAACTTTAACCGCACAAGTACCGCACACGGAACTTCTACACATAACCCTGTAAGAAAGGGTTTCATCCAAATTCTCCTTTATATGGGAGAGCAGATCAAGAACGGTCCAACCTTCCTTAGGCTCCACTGTAAAAATCTCTTCTCTATATTTACCGTCCCTAAATCGCTTTATGGTAACCCTCACAAAATCCCCTCCAACATGCTTGCCTTATAAGAGCTTCTAACATTAGGACCCGCAACTACCATTTTAAACCCTTTCTCCTCCGCCATCTCTTTTAACATTAAAAATTCTTCCTCACTGTAGTACTTAACAACAGGGTGATGCCTTAGGGAAGGCATGTAGTATTGACCTATTGTCAAAACATCACAGTCAACACCTCTCAGGTCATCCATAACCATTTCTATCTCTTCAAAACTTTCACCAAAACCTACAAGTAGTGCGGATTTAGTAACAATAGAAGGATTTATCTCCTTTGCCATTTTAATTATGCGAATACTCCTCCTGTAATCAGCACCCTTTCTGACCCTATCATAGAGGCGAGGTACTGTCTCTATGTTGTGGGCAAAAACATCCGGCGAGGAAGACATTACCAACTCCACCGCCTTATTACTGCCCCCGAAGTCTGGCACAAGAACTTCAACTTTTACATCCAAATTTAATTCCTTTACCACCCTCACAGTTTTAAAAAACTGAAAAGCCCCTCCCAGCTCAAGATCATCCCGTGTAACAGATGTTATAACAACATAGTCAAGACCGAGTATCTTAACAGCTTCCGCTATTCTGAAAGGCTCCTCCGGATCTACATATCCCCCTACAGCCCTCTTAACATTACAGAAGGAGCAGGATCGTGTACATCTGTCACCCAGTATCATAAAAGTGGCTGTTCCTGATGAAAAACACTCGGAGATATTGGGACATCTTGACTCTTCACAAACTGTATTTAATTTGACCCTCCTTAAAAGTTTTTTCATTTTATGGAGATCGGATAGATGAACAACAGGTTTCATCGGGTATTATATTTTATAACCATGGAAGCTGTAGGTATGATCCTTATCGTAAGCTCAAGATTTTTGGAACTTCTAGGGATAATAATGATAATATTCTTTGCTATAAAGAAGTATAAGGCAAGATATATATATTACACTACATTTATTATATTTGTAAGTATATCCATAAGTGCAGCTGCAATATTCCTTAAAGAATATTTCATACCCTTGTCAATAGCATCAACCGTTATATCTTCCTTACTTTTACTGGGACTTATTATTTATGTAATAAAACACAGAGAAGAAACCCTTGATATACAGCCTCAAGAAGGGGAAAGGTGTCCTGTCTGCACCGCTTTTGTAAAAGACACAACGGAAGGGCTGTCAACCGTAACTGTTGACGATGTTACCCTTTTCTTTGATTCACCACTGCATCTCGTAAGATTCCTGGAAGATCCCCTTTTCTATATAAAACAAAGACGCATACCTGTGAGCAAACTTGAGTTTGAAAATTTATTCATAAAAGCTAAGGATACAAAAAGATTCAGAGAACCCTCCCGTCTAAAGTTCATTTATGAAGGTGAAGAGCTGGAAGCCTTTGAAAATCCGCCTAAGGGGAAAGAAGTATACACCTTTGAGGAAATTATAAAAAAAACAAAGGTAAACCAAGATGCTGGTTAGGTTGATCCTACTTACAGTTGCTTATTTTATTACACTGGCGTACGGCCAAAATAATGTAAATAGTGGTGCATTTTCCGATATTGAAGATACTTTCATAGTCAAAGCTCAAGGAAGACTAGAAAAGCCTCTGCTTCAGTTCGGTTATGAAATATTCAGGAAATCTCCCATAGCCCTGGGTTCAAAAGAGTTCACCGTCTATGTCACGGGCTACGTTAAAAAACCCGGACCGGTTATAGTTACAGAAGTAAACACGGTTATTGATGCAATAACACTGGCAGGAGGTGTAAGAAAAAACGGATCTCTTAGAAACATAATACTGAAGAGGAAGGAAGGGGGGAAAATAAAGGAAATAAAGATAGATCTTTATAAGTTACTTATAGAAGGAGAACCAGTAAATGTCAACTTAAAACCAGATGACATTATTCTTGTAGGAAGTATAGGAAGGGTGGTGGGAATAGCAGGTAGCGTTAAAAGACCCGCCATATATGAACTTAAAGACGAGAAAAAACTAAAGGAAGTGATCAAACTTGCAGGTGATCTTAGACCCTCAGCTTACAGGTACAGCGTAGAGATAATAAGGTATGAGGGTAATAAGCTTAAGCTTGTTGAGGGAAATTTAAACGATGAAAGCTTTCTCAACACAAGCATAAAAGATGGTGATCTCATATTTATAAAGAAGATAGCACCCGTCATTACCAACATAGTTAAGATTGAAGGACATGTAATGTATCCCGGGTCCTACTCCATAGAAGTAACACCCACTATGAAACACTTATTAGAAAAGGCGGGTCTATATGTAGATACAAATCTTTACTACGGTGAACTCATAAGAAAAAGGAAAGGAAGACATCCTATTTATGAAACTTTTATCCCGAAGGATATACTTGACGGCAGGGAAGATATAAAGCTTAAGCCTTTTGATGTAGTAAGACTTTATAAAGTAGGGGTAGTTAAGGGAATAGATCTAAACAAGTTTAAAAACGCGGTTATACTAAAGGGACATATAAAATATCCCGGTGTTTATGCTATAAAAGAAAATACAAAGCTCTCTGAATTGCTTACTGAAGATATACTGCTTCTTGATACAAATCTCTATTATGGTGAGATTATAAGAAAAGAGAAACCGGAGTCCGAGTACGAGATAATAAATTTCGCTCCTCAAGATATACTATCGGGTAAAAAGGACATAAAACTAAAAGGAAGGGATACCATCGTTTTCTACCCCAAATGGGTTTACGGCCCAATAAAAATAAGCGGTGAGGTTGAAAATCCCAGGCTAATACCTTATTACAAAGGCATAAGACTACTTGATATTCTTATGGATACAAAGCTTAAAGATAGCCCCTATTGGTTGAAGGCAGAAGTTTATAGGGAAGAAGAAAATGCGGGTCAAAGAAAGCTTATAAGTATATATCTATATGATCTTTTAATAAAGGGTGACGAAAGCAAAAATATAGAGCTGGCGCCGGGAGACAGTATTCTTATAAGGCGTATAGGTAAGAGAGAAAAGGTTAAAAAGATAACCGTTCTTGGAGAAGTGGAAAATCCAGGCGTATATGAATACAAGGAAGGTATGACACTATACGATATTCTTAAAAAGGCAGGAGGTTTTACAAAGAATGCGTATCCAAAAGGGCTAATACTTATAAGGGAAAGTGCAAAAAAGTTACAAGAACAACAACTAAGGGCTACGCTCCTATCCCTTGAGGAACATATATTGAAAACTGAGGAAAACGTAGGTTTAATTGAAGATCAGCAAAGTGTTAATTTGCTTAAAATAACCCTTGAAAAATATAAAAGGATGCTTGAAATAATGAAACACAAAGCCCAAATAGGTTTGGGTAGAATATCCCTTGATATACCTGACAATCTTGAAGATCTTAAAAATTCACCATCCAACATAACCTTGGAAGATGGGGATTACATATATGTGCCGTCAAAACCAAGATATGTACTAGTGCTGGGCGAGGTTTACAATCAGATATCCTTACCCTATATACCTGGAAAGACTGTAGGATACTATGTTAACCTCGTTGGTGGTTTGAAAGAGAACGCTAAGGAAGAGGATATATACATCATAAAGGCGAACGGCAGGGTAATTTCTAACAGGCAACTTAAAAGCGAAACAAATCTCACATGGGAAAATAGAAAGCTGTACGTTAAGAGAGATATAATGGAGATACCTGTTGAGGAGGGAGATACGATAGTTATACCTTCGGAGGTAAAGATACCTGTTATGTGGAGACCTCTTATAAGGGATGTAGTACAGATAATATTCCAAGCAATATCAACCGCTGTTCTGGCTAAAAGACTATGAAAGTACTAATTGCATTTTTGCTCATACTGATACATATACCCTTTGCAAATCCCATGTTTAATATAAATACGGAAAAGGATGATATATATTTTTATGTAGAAGGCTCTAATTACAAGTACTATGACATATCAACCATAAAACCCTTAAACATATACAGGCTGTTCTTGTTTTCGGAAAATAACGAGAGACTTAAACCTTACACTTACATAGGTATAGAAAAGGGTATATATATAAAACCTATTAATGAAATAGATATTCTCGTCTATTCAACAAATGAAGAAAACTTCTTTATTGAAGGATCTTCAGGCATTAAACTTAGAGAAGGCTTTAATTATTACACTTTCATTGACGGCTTCATATCAGGAGGGGACAGGCTTTTAATTTATTATCAACTTGCTTCAAAATGGAATAGAAGTGGATACAAGGGGGATCTCTTCAGAGGCTATGGAAAACTAAGACTGTGGAAATTCTCCTTTTTAGTAGGTAAGGATAATGTAAACCTTGGTCCCGGGGAGTACGGATTATTACTTAGCAATAATACGGAACCCTATCCTATGATAAAGATACAAACAGAAGAACCGCTGAAAGGTTTGGGTTACTGGGATGTAGTATTTGTAAGGGGGTGGCTTATAGAAAAAAGACAGGATAGGGACAACCCCAGTATTCTCGCCCTCAGGGTAGTATGGAAACCCTTTAATTTTATTGAAATAGGAGGAACTAAGACAACCCTATATGAAGGGGAGGGAAGACCTAAATACAGACTTGACGAGTACCTTGAGTTAATATTTAGTACAAGGGATAACATAACTGGAAGCAGGTATGATAATAGCTCCAATGCAGGCTACGACATAAGCTTATATTTACCTTTCAAAAAGATTTTTCCTTTTATAAAAATATTCAAGATTTACTACCAAGAAGCTGCATCCGATGTTATAGCCTTCTGGCAAGAAGAGGACAGGGGCACCTTCTACCCTCCCCTTGGTATAAAGTTCTTAAAGCCAGCCTATCAGGGAGGGATACTTATGTCAACAGGTAAGAATGTATTTAGATTGGAATTCGCAAAAATCTCGGATAATTTCTTTATACACCACTATTATCCTATTGAGGGCCATACATACAAAGGATTGTCCTTAGGCTATCCCTACGGCAGGAACTCCCTATCCGTGCTGTTAAAACACAGATATTATCCGAAAGATAACGCTTATCTTGAATACAAGATAGGCGGTTATAAGAGGCCTTTTGAGAAATCTGAAAAGTTTACCGAGAGATTCTTCCTTCAGATTATGGGATCTTACACATTTTCAAGGATAAAGGGATTTATATTCCTAAGGGCGGATAAGGTAAACAACTATGATAGAAATCCGTTACCCAACTTGTATGACATTACTGACAAGGATAGAATAATATACACGGTAGGAGGTGGGATATATATTTTGCTCTAATTACCAGAGGCTAAATTATGGAAAAACCTAAAACAGAAGAACATATCCGTATAGAGGAAGATGAGATAGATATCTTTGAAATATTAAGTTATATAAAAAAACATATAAAAATGATAATAGCAATCACGATTCTTTCAACAATTGGAGTTACCTTGATAACTTTAATTATGCCCGATATATACAGAGCGCAAGCAACAATCTTACCGGTTTCAGACAGCCAAAATATACCTTTCAGTGAATTGTCCAACGTATTACCGTTACCTTTCCAAGGGGGAGGGGATAGTAAAAAGATAATAGCCATTCTTCAAAGCAGATACATTAAAGAAAAATTGGTAGATAAGCTTAACCTTATAGATGTGATTGTGCCCGAGGATGTACCTCCGGAAAAAAGGAAAGAAACAGCTATAAAAACCTTGGAAAGCATGACAGATGTAAAAGAAGATAGGAAAATAGGTACTATAACCGTCAGTGTTGATTATAAGGACAAATCTGTTGCAAAACGCATAGTGGAAGCTTATCTAAACGAGCTTCAAATAATTATAGATGAAAAAGCCTTTACAAAGGCAAAGATGGAAAGGTTATCCGTAGAAAAGAAACTTAAAGAGGTTGAAGAGCGATTAAAAACGCTTCAAAGCGAACTAATAGAATTTCAAAAGAAAACAAACCTAATAGTACCGGAAAAACAAATAGCAAGCAGTATAGAAGTTTACAGTTCTCTTATAAGTGAAAAAATAACCCTTGAAATGGAACTAAAATCCCTTTTAACAAGGGGAGGAAGCATAGAAAGAATAACAGAACTCCGCAATAAACTCAGGGAAATAAATAATAAAATAAAGGAATTTGAAAGTAAAAATTCCGAAAGGATCTTACTATCATTTAAAGAAATTCCTGAAGAGATGTCAAATTATTACAGTATTTTGAGAGAAATAAGACTCTCGCAACGTATATATGAAACCTTATTAAAATTATATGAAAATATAAGATTTGCAGAGATGAAAGAAGCTATATACGTTGAGGTAATTGATCCCCCCTATACTACCGATGAGCCGGTTAAACCTAAAAGAAAATTAATAATTGTTATAACATTTATATCCTCCCTATTTTTATCCATTTTTATAGCTTTACTTATAGAAGGATTCATTAATAGGCAGAGATCTCAACGTGCTTATCATGAAGACGTTTACAGTAAAGCATAAAATTATTACCTATCTCATCTATATAATACTCACAATTTTCAAATACATCAAATTTAAAAGCATCCTTCTTATTAAGAATTTCCACAACTTTTTCTGCAAATCCCTCTATGTCCCCCGTTGGAACTACAAGGTTAAATTTTGAAAGTATATTAACATGATCTCCTTCAGAGGAATAAGCCACAACAGGAGTGCCTAGAAATATACTCTCCACCACAACCCTGCCTAAGCTTTCATAATATGAGGGAAAAGCAAAAACATCAGCCCTCTTCATATATCTGAAAATATTCCTTTCAGGCTTTATAAATATGACATCTTCATCCATACCCATATTTTTTATTTTTTCCTTCAATAAGTGCTCCTTACTACCACTGCCCACAAGTACAAGCACAGCATCCTTTACTTTTTCCCTAACAATATAGAAAATATCTATAAGATCTTCTACCCCCTTCTGGTCCTCAAATCTTCCTGCATACAATACAATCTTCTTTGTGCGGAATAGATCTTCAAGGTGAGGTGGCAACTTTTGTTCCGCAAGTTCATATATAAGGTTAAAGTTGAATGGGTTTCTCAAAAGCACAATGTCATCCCTGCCTGTAAACCTTTTCAGCGACTCAGAAACATTATCAGAAACAGCAACAATCCCATCAAATTTTGATAAAACAAAACTTTTTAAAAAGTTCCACCTCTTGGGGGGCAAGTGAAAAAAGGCAACGAGCTTAGTTTCTTCTTCAATTAATTTTAGAAGAGCAACTATAGGATTTCTGGCAGGTATATTAGATATTAACACATCAGGTTTTCTCGTTTTTACATACTTGACCAACCTCACAAATCTTATAAGATCTAACCTTGATGATAAAGAATATACGGGTATTCCTTCAACAGAATCAACTTTGCAAGACGGATCGTCTATTAAAAATTCAACATACCATCCGTTATATTTAAGAAATTTGCCTAGTTCAATTCCGTATGAGAGAATACCGTTAGGTAGAGAAATGTTCTTTAGATAAAAAGCTATTTTCATTTACTTTCCATAAGGTATTCATGAATAAATTTTGCCGCTTCTCTACCTTGAGCAAGCGCCCTTACCACCGTATCTCCTCCGCTAATTACATCACCCCCTGCGAATACACCTCTTAATGTAGTCTCATACCTTTCATTGACCATTATACCACCCCACTTATCCCTCTTTATCTCTGGAACATCCTCGTAAGATACAGGATTTGGATCCTGTCCTATGGCAAATATTACACTATCGCAATCAATTATATGTTCAGAGTTTGGAACGGGTACAGGTCTCGGTCTCCCGCTTTCATCTTTTTCACCGAGGGTCATCTTTATACATTTTATACCTTTAACCTTCCCTTCTTCACCTAATATCTCAATAGGTTGTGTCAACCAGTGAATAAAAGCACCCTCTTCCTTTATATGATCCCACTCCTCCTGCCTTGCAGATGAAGTCTCCCTCGTCCTCCTGTAAACAACATGTGTTTCTACACCCAGCCTCAAGGCTGTTATTGCCGCATCTATGGCGGTAAAACCGCCACCTATGATAACGGTCTTCTTTCCGAGATTAACCTTCTCACCAAAGAGGTTAACCCTCATCAACACTTCAATGGCTGAATAAACACCTTCAAGATCATCCCCCTTCAAACCCAACCTTCCCCTGCCGTAGCCTGAAGCTATAAAAACCGCGTCGTACTCATTAATGATCTCCCTCAGTGATATACTTCTTCCCACAACACAACCGAATATGAATTCAACACCGAGTTTTCTAAATCTTTCGTATTCGTAATCTATTATCTCCTTGCTTAAACGGGCGGAAGGAATACCGTATGTCATAACACCACCTATTTTGGGAAGGGCTTCGTAAACATAAACCTTATGACCTTTCATAGCAAGATCGTAGGCACATCCCAATCCCGCAGGTCCCGCACCTATTATGGCAACCCTTTTTCCCGTCGGGGGATCGGGAATCTCTTCTATTTCAATTCCCGATATCCTTATAAAATCCCCCACAAATTTTTCCAATGCTCCTATACTTACGGGAAGTCCCTTATTTTTCCTATCCCTTACGGTGTCATAATAAAGTATACATGAACCCTCACACTGCCTCTCTTGAGGACATACCCTTCCGCAGATGGAAGGGAATATATCCGTCTCTATTATTTTTTTATATGCCCCTACAAGATCACCTTCCGTTATCTTTTTTATAAAGCCCGGTATATCAACATGTATGGGACATCCCTTTATACACCTCTTTTCCGCATCCTTACAGAAAAGACAGCGATTAGCCTCATCAATAGCCATACTTACAGAAAAGCCGAGGGCATACTCTTTGAAAGTTTTTACCCTCTCTTCCGGACTTAGAAAGGGTTCCTTGTTTCTGTCAAAATACCTTATCTTCTTAGGCATCCCACCTTCTCCTCTTTTGAGACTTTTAATTTATCCCAATCAATGTCCCCTGCAATGAACCATCTCCCGTCAACACAGTTCAATTTCATTTTTCCTTTAACATAAACCCTGCATATAAGACAAAGCCCCGCACCATCCCTTATGGGTGTATCAACACAAGCAACATGCTCAACGGGTATATTAAGATCCAAAATTCCTTTTGATATTTCATTATCTCCTGCGGATATAATAAGATCGTAGTTGCTTTTATGTGCTTCCTCTTTAACCTCTTCAAGGGATCTTATAAGTCTATAGTTAACTCCCAATTCTTCCCCAAGCTCCGTAGAACCAAGCATAAAAAGATCTATATGTTCCTTGCCCTTTTGTTTGATATTAATAAAGGCGGGAATTCCCTTTTCATTGCAAACAAACAATATGCGGGTGTAACCAGATAAGTTTAAAGGTTTACCGCAGGGTCCCTCAATATTGGTAATCTCCTCTATTTTCTCCTCACTATGGATAACAAAGGTAGCTTCATCACCTATTTGAAAAGGAAAAGAAGGTATGCCTTTATAATTCTCACCGTATCTGATTATAAAGTACTGCCCCCTTTTCCACTCCGGTATATTTCCTTTATCTACTTTTATAAAAAACCAACCCTTGCCTTCCCGCCTCTCTATACGGACCATAGGAAGGTGTATTATAAATAAAAATTAACCGCAGTTTATACCTTTCTCCTCAATTATCTTTTTAAGTATCTCTACAGCTTCCTCTCCCTTTATAAGCTGGTCTATTTCTGAAGGATCAGCGGGCTTCATCTTTGCTATCCAACCTTCTCCGTAAGGATCCTCATTGGCAAGGGAAGGGTTTGACTTTAAAGTCTCATTAATTTCAACTATTTCACCTGTGAAGGGTGCAGGTACAGGACCCACCCACTTTCCGCTCTCAATGGTTGCTATACTTCTCCTTCTGTTAATGGTCTTACCCACCTTCTTTGGAGTATAAGCTACAAGCTTTCCAGCCATTGCGGAAGCAACCGATGTAAGCCCTACAGTGTAGGTACCATCACCGTTGTCCTTTATCCATGTGAACGCATTTGCTTCTGGATCAATATCATAAAGAAGATCCTCGGGAATGTTACAGCCGTTAACAACAGCCATTCTACTACCTCCTCTTTATTACTTTAAAAGGTTAATACCTTATCGGATTCCATAGCCCTCAAAGCAAACTCACTGGCAGGCAGTATGCCGTCAAGTTCTTCTATAAGATCCTCTTCCTTTAAGCCCAGCGAATCTATTGCCTGTCTGCATGAGTAAAATTTGACACCAGCCATCTTGGCATCCTTCATAAAATCGTAAACACTTTTAACCTCCCCACCGCCAGGTCCCCACTTAGGATCTATGGGATATAACTTTTCCGCAACACCCTTTCTTAAAAGATTGGTACCGTCCATATTAAAGAACATCTCTACCTCAGCTTCGTTGGAAGCCATAAGAGCAGCGATATAGAAGGGGGATGCGCATCTCCATGGCGTTCTCGGACCGCTCGTCATCAATATAATTACCTTTTTGTCTTCCATACTATTTCCCTTCAATAACCCTGCGTGCTTCCGACTCTTCGGGAACACCTACAAAAGTTAACTTGCCGTCAATGATGGTTGAAGGGATACTTCTTACCATAAGTTTTTTTGCCCACATCTTGCCTTCTGGCGTATTAACATCAAGAACCTCATATTTGAATCCGTACTCCTTTTGTAACTTTCGCCACAGATCGTCCGCATCGGGACATGTCGCACACCACTGGGAAACTAGAAGTATGACATGTTTATCCTTCCCTGCCATTTATGTACACCTCATACATACTATATCCCACTCATCTATGTACTCCTTCATTTTCTTAACAGCCTCATCACCGGTAACAAGATCTTTAAGATCCCTTTCCAGATCAACGGGTTTCACCTTAACGACCCATCCTTCTCCGTAGGGATCATAGTTAATTATATCCGGCTGATCAACAAGCTTTTCGTTTATATCAACAATTTCACCCTCTATAACCGCAGGTACAGGCCCCGCCCACTTACCGCTTTCAAAGGAAGCGAGAGGCTTACCCTTTTTTACAAATTTGCCTTTTTTCTTTATTCTTGCATACAGTAATCTGCCAGCCCTTACCTGACCCACATCGGTCAAACCCAAAGTAACCGTTCCGTCTTCATTTACTTTTACCCACACCTGGCTCTCTATATCGTAGTAAAGATCCTTCGGTATAAGGCATCCGTTATACTCCCACACATTGTCCTCAGGCAATACCCAACCTCCTGAGAACCGGAATAGGATCGGAAAGGTTGTCCTTTAATTTAACATCATCTACCGAATATCCAAAGGCAAGCCCCAGCAGTTGGGTAAAATAGGCAGCTGGTACATCAACATCCTCAACCCCTTCCAACATAAGCCTGTACCTATACATTTCAAGAGATGCATGACATAAGGGACACTCTGTGGCTATAATGTTCGCACCGTTTCTTTTTGCGGTTTGGAGTATCATCATAACAAACTTCTTTGAAACATCCTCATCGGAAAGGGAATGGGGACCTCCACAACATTGAGTATGCATAGGTTCAAAGTAAACGCTCTCCGCACCCGCTGCTTCAAGAAGCTCGTTCATATAAAAGGGATGTTCATCATCATCAGCGGTTTCCCTTTTTCTCGGCCTTTCCTCCTCGTTACCTCCCGCATGGGCATAGGTTCTTGAGTAAAAATGGGGTCTTGTATAGAGACAACCGTAATAGTTTGCAACCTTTAAACCCTTCAGGGGTTTAACCGTCCTCTCCTTCACCTTCTGAGGACCCGCCTCGTTGTAAAGCCATTCCAGAAGGTGATAGGTCTGAGGGATTTCATCAAGAGGATCAACATCACCCTCCTTAAGAAGCTCGTTTACTTTTTCAAAAACCTTTTTATCCGTTTCAAGGAAATATTCCGCCCTTTGAAGGGAGAAGGAACAACCGTTACACGGTGCAACTATTACCTTGTGACCCCTCTTAAGTGCCAATGACATGTTTCTTGCATTAAGAAGCATAGTCCCCATAAAGGTAACATTCTTTGATTCCATAGCACCGCAACAGTTGTAATCTTCAAGGTAATCAAGCTCAAGACCCAGCTCCTTGGCAACTATTCTCGTGGAAACATCGTAAGCCCTGCTCGCACCCTCTAAGGAACAACCAGGGTAGTAAGCCACTCTTTTTCCTATAATGCCCATCTATTCAACCTCCTTTAGCCAATGCTCCTTCTTCCTCCATAACCTTTCTCAGAACCTGCTTGAACTTATTCCATTCCTTAGTTCTCGGATGAAACAGCATGTGCTTTGCATTAAGCATGATAAAGCTTATGTTTCCTTCCTTTATGGGCTTTGAAACCATATCCTTTAGCCACTTGGGAATATCGCTGAAAAAGGGTATGGGTTTTCTCAGTATGGGATCTTTCTTTATCTTGTAACCCTGCTTCTCCATCCATCCGAAGAGAAGCTCACCGTCCTCAATCCTTCCGTATTCAAGCACATTTTCTGTAAAAAATTGATCAAATTTCTTTGAAGGATAATCACCGATGAGGCCCCTTTTATACATAACCCTCAAAATTACTTTAAGTACATCTTCAACAAGCACACCCTTAGGACATCTGTGTGTGCATTTATGACACGATACACATCTCCACATAACATCAACACGCTTTTGCAGTTCATCAACCATTCCCAATCTTGCAAGATATATAAAATGTCTGGGATTGTACCTATCATCCCAATAGTTATGAACCGGGCAAGAGGCGGTACAGTAGGAACATTGATAACATTGCTGGATGGTCTTGCCGTCCGGTGATTCCATTATCTCTTTTGCAAAATCAAGATCGTAGTCCTCTACGGTTCTTGGAAGTATAATGAGGTTCCAATCTCCGGAAACATCTATACCGTCAATTACAAGTCTTTCCTTTTTTAATACCCTCTCCGATTCAACAAGACTCCTTTCATGTATGGGCATAGCTACACCTCCACATTTAATAAGGATGGTTCATGAACACCGAGCAACCTTCTTGCCATAACTCCTGCGGGCGGGAAAAAGCCCTTTGCACTGTGCATGGTTGAAAGGGTCATGTAATCTACATAGGTTGCATATATCATTGCAAGGAACATATCCACGAATAAAAAGCCTTTTACCCTAACACCGAACTCTTCCAGAATATGATATATCTGGAGATAAACCTCCTTGAATTCATCATAGGTTTGTCCATACATCTCCCTTCCCTTTCCTCCTATTGGGGGTTCTTCCTTCAAAAAGACTATTGCACCAGTTTCCGTTTCCGGATCCCAGATCCATCCCGTCCACAGAATGAACTTGTCGGGGAAGGTAAAGTGTAATATTTCCGCACCGAGATC
>WFPJ01000038.1 GCA_015487615.1 Aquificales bacterium
ATATCCAGCGGTGAAGAGAAGAATCTGGCAAGTAAGGTTTTAAATGAAGGTTTGATTGAAGGAAGAGATGTAACCGTTATAGCGGGGAACTTAACAAATAAGGGCAACCTTCAGGGAAAAGAAAACCTAACAGCAATAGCTGATACTTTAAAGAATGAGGGTAATATTCTATCCGATAAGGATGTGGCTCTTTTGGTAAAGGAAGGTTACAATGAGGGTGTAATAAAGGGTAAAGCGTCAACCTTCATAGGAGGGCGGAGTGAAGGTGATGAAGAAGAAATAAAGAAGGCTAATAGGTTTGTAAACAGCGGTACATTGGAGGGGGAAGAAATTGCCATCTTTTCTGAAGAGGTTTCAAATGAAAAGAGAGGTTATATAAAGGGTGCAAATATATATGTTGAAGGTAAAAACTTTGAAAACAAAGGTGATATAAAGCAAATTGTAACTGATAAGGAAAAACAACAGGTCCTTTATGTGAAGGTTGACAAGTTTACAAACTCAGGAAGGGTAAATTCGGAAGGTGATGCAATATTTGAGGTTAAAAAAGAATTTAAGAACAGCGGTAGCGTAGTATCTGACGCTTCCCTTTTTGTATTCGGCGGATATAAGGAAAAAGAGAAGAAGAAAGAAGATTCAGATAAAGGAGAGGAAAAAGAGGAGGAAGATGAGAGCGAAGATAATACCGTAGGAACTAATTATGTAGAAAATACGGGAGAACTCAAAGGTAAAGATACCTTTATTAACGCTGAAAATCTGAAGAACACAACCACAATTGAAGGTACAAATTCTCTGATTGTTAAAGCACCCAACTTTAATTATAGGGAAGGTTTACTGAAGGGTAACAGCGTATCCCTTTTAACCAACACGATAGAACAAGATGTTTTTGACTTTATAGATGCAAAACAAGAACTGTATCTTGAAAGCCTAAGGGACAGCATAATCTTTGAGGATTTTGAATATACATACGACGGGAATCTTACGATAAAATCCGCGCAGGATCTGAAGTTAGATAACAGCAATTTTAATTCAAAGAATTTAGCCTTCGTAGCAAACAACAATCTTGATGTTATAAACAGTGATCTTAAGGCTGAAGAGGAGCTATCACTTTTAACTAAAAACGGAAACATAAATATACTCGCTGAAGAAAAAGATAGCGGAATAAAGAAGTATTCATACAGAAAGAAAAGAGGCGGGGGTTTAAGTTACACGGACGAAAAGGTAGAGGGGTACACAAGGGAGATAACATATGATGTAAGCACGCTTGAAGCGAAGAATATAAATGTAGTTGCGGGTGGATCAGTTTATGTAGAGGGTGCGGACTTCAAAGGAAAAGGGAAAGACAGCGTTATAAATATATACGCAAAGAAAAATGTTCATCTGAAGGCGCTTAAAAACAGATATGAAAAGAAGGAAAAGAGAAAGAAACTCTTCTTTTCTTTCGGTGCAAACTACAGAACTGACACCACCACTTACGAAGAAGTCAGGGAAGAGGTAATACCCGTATCCTTAGAAGCGGGTAAGATTTATGTAGGAACAGAAGAAGGAGATGTAACATTTGAGGGTGCTGTAAGTAAAAGTGTAGATCTAATAGGAGTAAAAGCGGGCGGAGATATAAATGTAGTTGCTGTTGAATATCTGAACTATTCTAAGAAAAATACTAAATATGAATATCACATCGCCAGGGACGGGGATGAAAATGAAGTAAAATCCATAGAGTATAAACCACCTGAGATTATAAGCGAAGACAAGATCTATTTTACCTCGGAAAAAGATATAAATCTTGAAGGTGCAAAAATAGACGGAGATGTAGTAAGCTTATTAGCAAAAGGAAATATAAACATAAGCGGTGTAAAGAAAACTTATCAGGAAAAAGTAAAACAAGCTGGTCAGTTCAGTCTATCCCTTAAAGGAGAAAAAAACGGATTAAGCTTGTCCCTATACAGTAAAAAGGAAAAAGAAAACTACAAAGAAGAAATACTTAAAACAGTAATACAAGGTGATGTTGTTAGTCTTCAAGCGGACAACGATATAAACATTGTTGCCTCGGATATAGATGCGGAGGCTTATGCATACCTTAAAGCGGGTGGAAATATAAATGTATCCGCGGATCTAATCAGGGAAAAATCCACCGAAAGAAATACAAATTACAGCTTAGCAGTAGGCTTTTCTGCAGAACCCTCAGAATTCTCCGCATACGCAGGTGCGAGACAAACATACAACTACACAAACTCTGATTACCTAAAGGCTGTTGAATCCGTCATAAGCGGTAATACAGTTGTAATTGAAGCGGAGGGTGATTTTAATCTTATAGGTTCAACCCTTGAAGCACCCGGTTATGTTGATATAAAGGCTAAGAACATAAACCTGCTTGATGTTTATGAAGTCTTTAACGAGCAATCTTTTACTCAAAGCGTTACGGTAGGATTGAAAGCTGGCGTAAGGGAAAATGTTACACCCGCAATTAACAGCGTAGGAAGAATAGGAAAATCCAGGAACTTAGCAAGCGGTTTCTTTAACACACTGTCCGCCATTGATTCTGTAAGCGGTGCATTAAATACCCCCGTAAGCGGTAATGTTAGTGTTTTTGCAGAAGCAACCTCAACGAGTTCTTCCTCAACTATTAGGTCTTCCAAGGTATCAAAAATCGTAGCGGGTTCCGGTAATATACAAGCTGACGGGAATATATATCTTAGAGGCAGTTTAATTTATGCGGAGAACGACCTTTCCCTATCCGCCCAAAATCTCATACTTGACTACTCAATCAATACACTGGACTCTTCCCTTAGCTACAACTCCTCTTCACTCTCCTATAGTCTATTCGGTACAGACAAAGGTACAGCCAAAGCAAGCTATTACCAATTCAACTCAAAAGGCGGTCAAGAGTTAGTAGCAGGCTCCTTTATAGGGGCAGGTAACCTTAACCTGGACATCAAAAAGGACGCCATTATTAAGGGCTCAGTCATTGAAGCTGATAACTTAAGCGGTAACATTGAAGGAAATCTAATAGTTGAAACCGTCTTAGATAAACAATGGAAAAATTCTGATAGCCTCGGCCTCTCTGCATCTTCAAAGGGATCATTTAATGTATCCTTAAGCAGGAGTAACTACTCCTCAGCCACTGTAGGCATACAGGCAGGTGTCGTTGCTAACAACGACTTCAACCTATCGGTAGGTAATACAACCTACCTAAAAGGCGGTGTTA
>WFPJ01000039.1 GCA_015487615.1 Aquificales bacterium
ATGGTTTGGGACCCAGTTTTTGAAAGAAAAAATACAGGTGACAATACACCCGCGGTAATTCACTACGAGATTGTAGAAGGTGATAAAATTAAGATTCACTTTGCTCCCAAGGGTGCGGGATCGGAAAATACATCAAGACTTGCTATGTTAAAGCCCGCGGACGGGTGGGAAGGTATAAAGAGATTTGTACTTGAAACTGTCAAACTTGCCGGACCAAACGCGTGTCCTCCCTTAACAGTAGGCGTAGGAATAGGCGGAAATTTTGAGTACTGTGCATACCTTTCAAAAAAAGCCCTGCTCCGTCCGATAGGAGAAAGGAGTAACAATGAAGTTGCAAAGAGAATGGAAGAGGAGCTAATGGAAGACATAAACAAGCTTGGCTTAGGACCCATGGGTTTCGGCGGAAGGGTTACAGCGGTTGATGTTAAAGTTGAGCTTTACCCATGTCATATCGCATCGCTTCCAGTGGCGGTTAACATTCAATGTCATGCTTCACGTCATAAAGAGGTTGTTATATGAAGTATATTATCTTCCTTTCAATGGTAGGTTTTATAACTATACTTTTTATAAGCGGTCTCGGATTCAGGCTTTTAAGATTAAAAACGAAAAAATACAGAGGAGGTTAGATGCAGAAAAAATATTACAGAATAAACAGGCAGATAAAGGCTAAGGAAGTCAGGCTAATAGACGAAACCGGTCAGCAGATAGGTATAGTTCCACTTGAGGAAGCCCTAAGGCTTGCAGAAGAGAAGGAACTTGATCTTGTTGAAATAGCCCCGCAAGCAAAACCACCAGTTTGTAAAATTTTGGATTTCGGTAAATTCAAATATGAGCTTCAGAAAAAGGAAAGGGAAGCCAAAAAGAAGCAAAGGGAACACGCGATTGATGTTAAAGACATAAAACTTACAGTCAGGATTGAAGAACATGATCTTCAGGTTAAGCTTAAACACATGAGGGAATTCCTTGAGGACGGTGATAAGGTAAGAGTAAGGATAAGATTCAGAGGAAGGGAACATGTTCATCCGGAACTCGGAGATAAATTAGTTCAAAGGATCATGAACGAACTGGGTGACATTGCCCAGATGGAAAATAAACCTAAGAAGGAGGGTGCATTCCTAACCTTTTCACTTATTCCCAAAAAGAAAAAGTAGACAATGGACGGCGCCCTTTTAATAGATAAAAGGGAGGGCTATACATCAACAGAGATAGTAAACATAGTAAAAGAAAAACTTAGGGTAAAAGCGGGGCACACTGGTACCCTTGATCCCATCGCAACGGGTCTCCTGATAGTACTCCTGGGCAGGGCGACAAGATTTGCCCGTTTTTTTTCAGAACTTGATAAAAGCTATAGTGTTACAGCGATGTTGGGTGAGATAAGGGATACCTATGACAGAACAGGGGAAATAGTTAGTGTTCATGAAGTAAGTGTAACATGCAATGATGTTGCTGTAGCTATTGAAAAATTTACTGGAGAAATTGAACAAAAACCGCCACCCTTCTCTGCAAAAAAGGTAAAAGGTACAAGGGCCTATGATCTTGCGAGGAAAGGAATAAAACCTGATCTGAAACCTGTAAGGGTAATCGTCTATGAAGCAAAAATTATAAGTTGCAGAATACCGGAAATAGTGATATTCTATAGGGTTTCATCCGGTACTTATATAAGAAGTCTTATACACGATCTTGGCTTATACTTAGGAACAGGGGCCTATGTTAAAAACCTAAGGAGAGAGGCAATAGGGAACATTACGGTTGATAGGGCTGTTGATATTCAAACATTTATGGACAGTAAGAATCCGGAAATATATGTGATAGATGTAGGAGAATTGCTTAACTTTATGGAAGCAGTTAAACTTTCAGAGGAAAAAGTCAGAGAAGTATATAAGGGTAAAGCGGTAGTAGTAAAAGGTTTTTCCCATGAAGGAAAAGTACGCCTCTATGAGGATAAAAAATTCATAGGAGTTGGGGAAGCCTACGGCAACATAATAAAACCCTTGAGGTTGCTTCCCCCAGATTAGGTTTTCACCCTTCACCTTTTGATACGACAATAACTACCTGAGCATCTCTCTTAACCTCACTGTAAGGTTCCGGTATTTGATCAATTATTGTACCCTCCTTATATTCACTCCTTTCAAACCTTTCCGAGAATTTTAATCCAAGGGTTTCCAACATTCTCTTACCCTTCCCAGAAGGCATACCTATAAGGTTTGGTACTTCTATCCATTCCTCATCCTGCGGAATAATCTCAGGAAGCAGATTGAATTTCATAACACTCAACATCCCAGGGTCAATTTCCTCTCCGGGTTTTGGTGTTACTATCTTTATATTACCGCCTTCCTCCACTTCAACAAAGCTCTTTATTTCCATAGTAACACCCGATAACCTGTATGCCTTTTCAATTTTTACACTTTTAAGTCCCTTCTCAAACTCCGTAAGGGATTTGTTAATTTGAAGAAGAAAGTTGTCTATTGATATTCCCTTTAATTCCTTGACATCAGGTTTTTTACCTTCAATCTTAGAAAGGCGCGCCTTAATATCTTCGTTTTCTTTTCTTAACTCTTCCATGTATTTGAGGTTCTCCTCCAATCTTGATGCCAAAGATTTCAGCGCTCTTATATCATCCTCTATCCTCTTGAAGTCCTCCCTTAGCTTTTTTAAATTATCCTTAGACATTGCTTAACTCCGCTCCTGCAGGTGGTGGTACAGGTACAATTTTAAGCTTTATTGAAGAACTTCCCTTTACTTCATAGTTTAATGTATTTTTGTAAGTGGCATTAAGAGGAGCTATAAAGATTCTTTTCTTTTTAACACCGTCTTTAATTTCCTCAACTATGTGTACACTGAGTTTTAACTCTAACAGGACTTCCGGTATTTGATACCATGTTGCCTCAAGACCCATATCCCTTAGCTCGGGGTCGTTGTTAATTAGTACCTGGGTTGCCATAGAATTTCTGTCAAGTTCCATCTGTGCTTGGGCTATGCCTCTCCCAAGATGAAACAACACGCTTTCAATAGGTCTTGCAAGTGTTTCCTCTAAAGCCATACTTTATTCACCTCCGCCACTTTCTTGAATTGTAACCTTAGGAATAGCTCTCTCCGGCGGGGGTACGGGTTTTAGTACCGTTCTCAAAAGACTCGTGCCCTCAGCCTTAAATGTGTATTTTTGAGAATATTTCGCATTAAAAGTAGTAGCAAGTGCAATAGTTGTTGTATTCTCCACACTGAAATTTGGTCTTCCGAACAATGCACCCAGCAAACCACCACCCTTATATCCCGCCTTTATATTCGTCTTATTCTTAAATTTAAAAGAAGTCTCAAATTCCCTCGTACTCTCCTTTGATACACTCATGGTTATGGTCATTTTTACCTCAATTATGGTATCTGTAAACTGATAAAAGGTAGGATTTATGCCGTAAACGATAAGGGGCATAGGATTCTCATTGTAGAGAACTTCAACATTTGTTACATTACCGTCATTATTCACGGTTTCTTTTATCATAACCGGAACGGTTCCTGGCTCTAATTCGGTCTCACTCAAGGCTTTTGCAACTTCTATAGAATGAAGATCCAAAGCTGTCTGACTCTCCGCTATGGCAAGGGCTAAGTTCTGTACAAGCTCGGGAAAAGGTACATTTAAAAGCTCCTGCCCTACACTTGGATAATTATGGGTTGCCATAACATTTACCTCCTTTAACCCGTATTTTTTTGATGCGAATTCCAGATATATCAACCTCACCACATAGACGGACAGATGGATGCTCCTCCATTAGCTCACGGATATCATAATCAGTACCTACTATGATAAAGTTCCTGCCTTCCAATAGAACCTTTCCGCCGATTTCCTGCAAAATCTGATAAATATGCAATTTTTCAGATGCTTCGGTCAACAGAATGAAAAAGCTATATTTCAATCCTCCCTCCTTTTAACTGGTTTGACTTTAAATATAGGATACATTTTTTAATTTGCAATAATTTTAATTCTAAAAAGTTATACCGCCAAAGGCTTGATCCTTATAAAAACACCCTGTTCTCCCTTAACAATCATTTTACGTGTCCTTATCTCATATATCTGATTATCATCCTTTATAACCTTCGCCCTTTCAAGAATGTCCCATAAACTTTTAAGCATATTGTCTATATCCCTTCTCCTTCTGTTTGGTAACTTTATCACTATCTCAACGTAAAGTTTACCTTCCACGGGTTCACCGCTATACTGCTGCATTATCTCCCACAAAGCCCTTGTCTCCCAGAGTGTAACCCTCGGAGGCTTGAAAACTTTCCCCCTCCTCGTCCTTATATACCTGTTGGTCTTAGGAATGGGAAGGGTACTCAAATAGAGTTCAATCATTTTTTCTTTAATATAAAAAATATGGAAGAAAGTATTAACAACATTGTTACGACATTCATAATTACCGAGTAAGTATGAAATCTCATAAATGCTTGGTAGTCGGTTGCTTTTAAATCATGAGATGTAGGCACAATATAAAACTCAAGGATAAGCAAAAGTATTAAAGCACCTCCGAGGGAAAGATATACCTTTCTACCGAGTGAAGCAAAAAAGCTTACTAACAAACCCACAAATACAGTAGCTATACCTATAGCAAAGTAAACAGGGAAAATATTCTCAACCACACTCCCTGCCTTTTCCCTCTCAAGCATCTTAAAAAGGAGCGGAGCTATATAAAAGCTGAAAAAGACACCCATGCCGAGATAGGCGGATAGTATAGACAAAACCAGTTTTTCCATAATGAGAAAATTTTACAGAAACATATATCAAAAGGTAGTGTCTATCTCGGTAAGTTGTATTACAAACATTACCCCCAACTAATATTTCTCAAAAAGTTGATTTTTAACACATAGGTTTGTAAATTAATACGTAAGGCAATAATAGATAGCAATATATAAAATATGCGATAATATTCTCCCTAGGAGATCCTGTTAAAGATGCTAAGTTGGGTAGTTAAAAAGATACTGGGAACGAAGAACGAAAGGGAAATTAAAAAGCTAAGACCTTTTGTTGCGAAAATTAACGAGCTTGAAAAGGAACTGGATAGCTTAAGTAACAGGGAAATAGTTGAATATTCCAAGGAGCTTCACGGCAAGGTACTCACAAACGAAGAGATTAAGGAAAGCATAATGAAGGGTGAAATAATAGAAGAAGTTATACTCGGATTTGCCTTAGTAAGGGAAGCGGCAAAGAGAACATTGGGGCTGAGACACTTTGATGTCCAACTTATAGGTGGTCTAGTACTACATCAGGGGAAAATAGCAGAAATGAAAACGGGAGAAGGTAAAACCCTTGTCGCCACATCTCCCGTATATATAAACGCCCTTACTGAAGAGGGTGTTCATGTTGTAACAGTTAATGATTATCTTGCAAGAAGGGATGCCCAATGGATGGGGTCTATTTACAAGTTCCTCGGCATAGAGGTGGGAGTAATAAACTCAGACAATATGTCCTACAGGGTTGAATGGGTAGACGAAGAAAGGGTAAAGGAAGCTATAGAAAAGGATATAAGGGTATGGCCCAAAGGATTTTTTGAGGAGATAGTACCTTCTGACAAAATAAATATGGAAGCGAAAAAGATATTCTTTACCACACTGAGAGAAGCAACAAAAAGGGAAGCTTACGAAGCCCATGTAACCTACGGGACAAATAATGAATTCGGCTTTGATTATTTAAGGGACAACATGGCTTTTTCCAAGAATGAAATAGTACAGGTAAAAGGGCATAACTTTGCAATAGTTGACGAGGTTGATAGCATACTTATAGATGAGGCAAGAACACCTCTTATAATATCAGGACCTGCAAATATAGATAATACAGTTTACTATGTAGCGGATAAAATAGTGAGAAAGTTAAAGAAGGATGAGCACTTTACTATAGATGAGAAAAACAGAACGGTAATTTTGACAGAAAAGGGTATAGGAAGAATTGAAAGGGATTTAGGTATAAGCAACCTGTATGATCCAAAATATGTTGAACTTCTTCATGCCATAATTCAATCAATTAAAGCACACCATCTATTTAAAAAAGATGTTCACTATATAGTAAAAGACGGAGAAGTACTTATAGTTGATGAATTCACAGGTAGGGTATTGCCCGGAAGAAGATGGAGCGAAGGTCTTCATCAAGCCATAGAGGTTAAAGAGGGAGTTAAGATACAGCAGGAAAATCAAACTCTCGCATCCATAACATTCCAAAACTACTTTAAGCTTTATAAAAAGCTTGCAGGTATGACAGGTACCGCAGAAACGGAAGCCCTTGAATTTAAGGAAATATACGGACTTGATGTTGTTGTTATACCGACCCATAAACCTATGATAAGAAAGGATCATCCAGATCTTGTGTTCAAAACAAAAAAGGAAAAATGGAATGCGGTTGTTGAACTTATAAAGAGGGAACATGAGAAAGGAAGACCCATTCTTGTGGGTACAGTATCTATAGAAGATTCGGAACACCTTTCAAAGCTACTAAAAAAACATAAAATTCCACACAATGTACTTAATGCAAAACATCACGAAAGGGAAGCGGAAATAATAGCACAAGCGGGTAGAAAGGGAGCGGTTACCATAGCAACCAACATGGCTGGAAGGGGAACTGACATACTATTGGGTGGGAACCCAGAGTATCTCGCAAAAGAGATATTAAAACAGAAAGGTAAAAAGCCCGAGCAGACCACGGAGTATGACTGGAAGCAGGCGCTACAAGAGGCATATAAAATAACAGAGAAAGAAAAGGAAGAAGTTAAAAAATTAGGCGGATTGCTTGTTATAGGTACGGAAAGGCACGAATCAAGGAGAATTGATAACCAGCTGAGGGGGAGATCGGGAAGACAGGGAGATCCCGGCGAAAGCAGGTTTATTCTTTCCTTGGAAGATGACCTTTTAAGGATATTCGGGGGAGACAGGGTGAAGAAGATGATGGAAATGCTGAAAATACCCGAAGGTGAACCCATTGAAAGCAGAATAGTTACAAAAGCTATAGAAAATGCACAAAAGAGGGTTGAGGCCCAAAATTTCCAAACGAGAAAGAGACTCCTTGAATACGACAATGTTATGAGCGATCAAAGACAAGTGGTATATAGTCTAAGAAGGGATATACTTGAAGGCGAAAACCTTAAAGAGGATATACTTGAATTTATAAGGGATATTATAGAAAAGCAGGTATACACAACACTTACCGAAGAGGAACCAGAATTATGGGAAACGGAACCTTTAAAGAACTTCCTAAAAGAATTAACAGGCAAAGATATAGAGATACCAAAGGCAAGGGACAAAGCGGAGCTGATAGAAAAGCTTTATGAAAAGGTTAAAGAAATATATGAAGAGAAGGAAAAATCCCTCTCTAACCCAGAACTCATGAGGGAAGTAGAAAGGATAACCCTTCTTAATATACTTGACTTCTTCTGGAGGGAGCATCTTCATGACCTTGATAGATTAAGGGAAGGAATATATCTCAGAGGATATGCACAGAAAGATCCGCTTGTTGAATACAAAAAAGAAGCATTTCAGATGTTTGAAAACATGATGGACAATATAAAACTGTCAACTATAAGTACACTTCTGAAGACTGACATAAATAGCTTTGAAGAAATTAAACAAGAATATGAACAGGAAATAGAAGAACATAATAAATTGATGGAACAAGCTGTATTTTCAGGAGTTGAAGGCAAAGCAGACCCTCCTGCAGGTAGAAAAGGTCCTAGGAAGAAAACCCTTAAAGAACGGCTTAAAGCTAAGAAAAAGAAATAGTTTTAAAACCCAACTTTTTAATAACCCTTTCCAAACTTACCCTATTAATAGCACCCTCTCTTAACAATACAACCTTATCACCCTCTACTTTAATAATGGTTGAAGGAAACCCCTTCAATTTGCCACCATCAATGTACATATCTATACTATCGCCGAAATATTTATAAGCTTCTTCAACAGTACAGGCAGGCCTTTTCCCTTCAGGATTAGCACTCGGGGCAACCACCGGCTTACCCAATTTAATAAGTACACCTCTTAAAAAGGGAGAATGAGGAATTCTCACCGCCAAGCTGTCATACCCTCTTGTAAGATAAAGGGGTATTTTACTCTTTCTTTCCAAAACTACAGTTAATCCCCTTACCCTCATCAACAATTCAACAATCCTTTTGTCAAACACAAGGCCCAATTTAACAAGCCATATAGGATCAGGAAGCAAGAGTATAAAGGGTCTGCCAGAAGGTCTTCTTAATTTATATATTCTTATTACAGTCTTAATATTGGTAGCATCACCGACTATACCGTAGATGGTATCCGTGGGAACAACGGCTAGACCGCCCCTTTTGAGAATACTCACCACCTCCGTAAAGCTCTTATACCTGTCCATAACAAAAAGAAATTTTATTAGAATACTTTTATGCCTGTAAAGTTTTCCGTATGTCTCATCCCGGAAAGACCAATTCCCCTATCAGAAATAAAACCAGATAAAATACATGGTGTCTTCTTTTCCCTTATAGACAGAAAACTCGGAGAAGAACTTCACAAACCTTCACGTATAAAACCCTTCGTTTTGGGAATACCAAAGCTCTTCCGTTCCGAAGAATCTGTAGAAAGAATCTTCTTAAGGATTTCCTTTTTAGAGGATACATTGTTTCCCAAATTCCTCTCTTCCCTTCTGCTACATGAGGGCAAAGATATCTTTATAAACGATATCAAATTAAAAAAACTGAAAAAACCTTTTATAGATGAAAGATGGATAAAAACTTATGAAACACTATATAAGGATTCTTCTACCGAAAAGACAATTGTTTTTGATTTTATAACTCCAACATCCTTTAAGAGAGGCAAAAAAGATTATCCCCTTCCCGATCCTAAGCTTATATTCAAGGGTCTGATAAGAAAGTGGTTATTCTTTTCTGATATAAGAATAGACACTGATCTAAGAAAAGTTATTGAAGAGGACATAGAAGTAATGGGCGCATGGATAAGGACCAAAAAGATAGCCCTCTCGGAAGGGAAAATAACCGGTTTTACTGGCAGGGTTGTACTTTATATAAATAATAACAATAAGGAAATACTTAAATGGATAAATACCCTTGCAAAATTTTCAGAATTTGCAGGTGTAGGAAGGAAAACTACCATGGGTTTCGGCATGGTCAAGCTGGCAAATTCCACCGAAAGCCCCGATATTCATAGACTTTCTTAAGACAAACGAAAAATGAGGACTTCCGAAAATATAGCTCAGTACCGCATTCAAACAACTCTCCGCATCACTGTACTTTTCCACACCGTAAAGCCATATATTATTAAATTCCTTTGCAACACCTAAGCTGACAGCTGGTAAGATAAGAACCTGCCATAACTTTAATGTCCTGCTTCCTATTTTAATATCCGCATAAGGATCCGCTAAAAACATCCCATGGTTAAAATAAATGCCTGCGATAACCCCAAAAAATGCATTTGCAAGCAATTTTTGAATATACAACCATTCAATAAAGTATTCACAATTTTTTACATCAACATCCTTAACTATTTTCCTGAAAATATTTAATGCATAATCAACAAGCTTGTCCAAAGCCATATAGCTGAAATTATTTGAATAGCCATTGTAATGGACATTGCGAAGTATGACCTTATCTTCGGAAATATATATAAAAGGAATATTGAATATATTGGATAACTTTTTACACTCATAAAAACTTACTATACTCCTTAGCTTTCTCAAAGGCACAACCCTTCCGTTCTTAAGGAATATCCTTCTATCCCTGTAATCTACTACCGCATCTTCAGATGTAAGAATGAGACATTTTAGATTACCCACTCCATTCCCTCCTTCATTCTACCTATTCTGAAGATTCTGCCCCTTTTGGATACTCTCACAATAGCCAATCTGTCAGCGGATTCTACATAGGCTTCTACATCCCTGGAAATCTCATTCCTGTGATCAGCCTCCACCTCAAAAAAGCTGAGCTGTGAGTGAATACCTTTACTTTTTAATCTTTTCATAGCTTTTATCCTGTTTCTGTCAGAAGTAATGTCATAGCAAACTACATAAAGATTCACCCCAGCTCCTCCGTAATACATAGTAAGGTGTCCTGCAACCTATCAGTAAGTTCTTCCTTAATACCCTCAAACCAATTCATAAACTTACCGAAACTTTCCTTATGAAGATAAAAACCGTTTCCATCTTTCTTAAAATCTCCCTTAACAAAAACCTTCCTTCTTATAGGATCTTCCAAACTTTTAGTAACAAAGGGTCTCAGAGGCTCAATAACATCCGAGCAAAAGGATGCATGTGTACCCCTTTTTGAATGAAGGAAGGAAATATAAGGATCTAATCCCATATTTACAACTACAGGAAAAGCAACACAGTATGTTAGCGTATATGCAAGACTCAGCAATGCATTTACCTCATCCGCAGGCGGTTTGTAACTCCTACCCTTAAAATCTATATCCGCTCCTCTTATATTTTTTGAAAATGCGTCAAACATGCTCCTTGAAATAGCACCTTCTATCCCCATTATTTCATCAATATCCTTAGCATCTTCAAGCTTTAGCAAATAGGAATCTATGTTTATCTTGTATATGTTTTTTACCTCTTCAAGCTTACTTCTCACAATAAGCTTTGCAATATGCGTTCTGTTTTCTACATACTTCCTGTACTGATGTATCCTCAAATGATTGTTACTCCTTAGAAAAGCATCCAATATCATGCCCTTAATCCTTCCGAACCTTGAAAGAAAGAAAACATAAATGCTATTAGAAACAATGAAATGCACCGCTTCCGTTGAGAAGGATATATTTCCGAAAACTATAATACAGTCAAGATGTCTCACCGGATAACTTGCTGTCCTTGTTTCCTTAAGCACACACAACCTGTCCCCTTTCTTTGTAAGATGAGAAGGTCCGTACAGCACCAATATTCTCCTTCCCCTCATACAACAAGAACCTCCCAAGGTTCTAAAGGATACCCCAGAAACTCCTCTACAGATTCAACCGGATAAAAGAAAACCCTATCTTTTCTGGGATCCACCATTTCACGGATTGCCTTAACGAGAGACTCAACCTCACTTATGGAAACCTTTGGCAAATAAAACACACTGAGCTGTATTCTGTAACCATATTTCATAAGTAGCCTTGAAACCTTAGCCCTAACCCTATCATCCCCTATATCGTAGGCTACCAGATACTTCATCATTAACTATAAAACGAACCAAAATATGAAAATCTGACAAAATATTAAGTCCTTGATATTCCTTGCGGAAATTTATTTATGACAAATATCATATTACGACTTTAACCTATATTCTTAATATATTGATAGGCTTAGCAATATTGCTAAGATGAGAAGGTCACATTGGTTTTAGAATACGCTTTTAGCCCTCAAACCTTTGATACACAAAGATTTTGTGCAAAGCGTTGGCTCTCAACAACTTCCCGAAATTCGGGTTTAAAAATTCTTACCTCATGATTGTAAGTTTTTGATATAAAATAATAAAAAATGAAGGGTTGAAATGCCCTAAGAAAATGAAGGGATTGCGACA
>WFPJ01000040.1 GCA_015487615.1 Aquificales bacterium
AATCCCCTTTCTTCTTTTGATATCCTTATACCGCTTTCTGCTATGATTATCCGCTTATCTTCACCGAACAGAGGCTTTAAATCCTCCGGACTTATATCAATAGGTATTTCCCTGTCCATGAGATTTCCGAAGTGTAAAAGGTCTTCAACAAATATGCCCATTTTTCTAATATTGGTCCTTAAAAACTACTTTTCCCATATATATAGTCATAATAACCTTTCCCTTCATTCTTCTTTTCCAAAGGGGTGTGTTTCTGCTCTTGGAGTAATTTGTATTTTCGTCAAGTATCCATTCTTTGTTTTCATCAAAAACGGTAAGATTTGCGGGATTACCCGGGTGTATTCCGTGATCCTTTTTTGATATGATCCTTGCGGGATTACACGACATAAACCTTACTATATCATTTAAAGTGAAGTAGCCCTGCCTTTTAAGTTCCAACATAATAGGTAAGGCTGTCTGAAGCCCTATCATACCGGGCATGGACTCTTCTATTAAACCCTTTTCGTGGGGTGCGTGGGGTGCGTGATCCGTTGCAACACAGTCTATAATGCCTTCCCTCAGGGCTTCTATAAGTGCAATCTTATCCTCTTCTCTCCTCAGGGGCGGATTAACCTTTCCGTTGCTACCCACCTCCTTTATTACCTCTTCCGTAAAGTAAAGGTGCATGGGATTTACCTCAGCGGTTATCGGGGCTCCCTTATCCTTGAAGTGCCTTATTATCTCTACCGAAAGGGATGAGGAGACATGTTGAATATGTATATGACCTTCCGTTTTTAAGGAGAGTATGCAATCTCTCGCAATCATTATCTCTTCCGCTTCCGGAGATCTCGGAGCAATACCCGTCAGTGCATGTATGTATCCTTCGTTTATGTGACCGTAAGAAATGCTGTCATCCTCACAGTGGTTCATTATGAAGGTATCAAGCTGTTTTGCAATCTGAAGTGCCCTCTTCATAAGCAATGCATCTTGAACAGGGCTTCCGTCATCGGTAAAGGCTATACACCCTGCTTCTTTAAGAAGGTACATATTTGAAAGTTCCTTTCCCTTCCTTCCCTTTGTAACCGTACCGCACGGTAAAACCTCGCACAGCCCTACCCTTTCAGCCTTGTCAATTATGTACTTTACCGTTTCCGCTGTATCTACGGGCGGATTTGTATTGGGCATACACAGGATTGTTGTAAATCCGCCTGCAACCGCACACTTCAAGCCCGATTCTATGTCTTCCTTGTAAGTCTGTCCCGGATCCCTGAGATGCACATGAAGATCAATAAAGCCCGGGACAACGACTTTGCCTTTAACATCAAAAACCTCTATCCCTTTTACATTTATATCCTTACCCACCTCCCTTATCCTATCACCTTCTATGAGAATATCCAGTTCATCATCAATATTTATGCACGGATCAACGACCCTACCTCCTTTAAGAAGTATTTTCATTAGGGAATATTTTAAATGCTGTCATATAATCACGAGGGGGTAAGGATGTAGCCTTCCTCCATATTTCCGAATACGGTGCATCTTTCCGGATAATACCAGCAGTAGTAGGCTATGTAGGAGCACATAATCGCATCAAGTACATCTTCCTTATCCTTTCTCCCGAGGTTTTCTATTCTTTCAAGGATGTGTTCCGGTATATGCATGGGGGGACGGTAGTCTTTAAGACTTAGTAGCAGGTGCTTGTATCTTTCAAGCTCCCTTTCTAAAAATTCCTTATCTCTTCCCTTTTTCTGTTTGTACTTTATTATTTCATCAAGCCCAAATATTTTTACTATGGCGGGGTGTGGAAAAACCTCAAAGAACTTTTTTGATCTTTCAAACCTTTTTATAATTGGATTGTGTTCAATGCCGATATCTTCAAGCATTCTTGCTATATCTTCTCCCCTTATCCTCCCGCATGTTGATATAAGCCTCTTCCTGTTGGAAGGATGGGCTACCGCCTTTTCCTTGTAAAAAAACTTCTGAATTTCCTCTTCCGCCCTTCTTTTACCCTTCTCATTAGGTACTATAAGTGGTGCGTCTATGGCTACAAAAACATGACCCCTTTTTAGCTTGTCTTCTATGAAACCGACAATTTCTTCATCTTCTTTAAGTAGGTA
>WFPJ01000041.1 GCA_015487615.1 Aquificales bacterium
TCTTCAAAAAACAAATTTTCCTTTATGCTGTTTATAACATCCGCGGTGTTTTTACTTCCCTTAATGTTTTCAATTATCTCTTGGAGCCATGAAAAATTTTCCTTTATTTTTGGCTTTTTCCCTTCTTTGTAAGCCCAGTGAGCTGCTATACCTTTTTCCGCCCTTTCGTGCATTTCGTGAGTTCTTATCTGAATTTCTACCATTCTCCCTTTAGGTCCTATAACCGTTGTATGGAGTGACTGGTAAAGATTGGGCTTAGGAAGGGATATATAATCGTCAAACTTTCCGGGGACGGGTTTGAAGATGTTGTGTACTATTCCGAGAACTATATAGCAGTCCCTTACCTCGTTTACTATTATTCTTACCCCGAGTATGTCGTGAACATCCTCAAGCTTTATTCCTTTCCTTATCGTTTTCTGCCATATACTGTATAGATGTTTTGATCTGTATTTTATATCCGCCTTTATACCTGTCTTATCAAGCTCCTTCCTTATGGGTGGAATTATATACTTCTTTATATATGTTTCAAGGGATTCGCGGGATCTGGCTACGAATTTCCTGACCTTTTCGTACTCCGTGGGGAAAAGATACATGAAACATAAATCTTCAAGCTCGGTTTTTATATCCCACATTCCGAGGCGATGGGCAATTGGTGCATATATTGACAAGGTTTCCTTTGCTATCCTTATTATCTTCTCCTTAGGCAGAAAGTGTAAGGTTCTCATGTTGTGTAGTCTGTCCGCGAGCTTTACTATTATTACCCTTATGTCCTTGGACATGGCTATAAGCATCTTTCTGTAGTTTTCAACTTCGGGATCCGCTATATTTTTCGGTTTTATCTTGCTTATCTTACTGACACCGTTTACTATATCCGCCACCTGTTTGCCGAACATACTTTCAATTTCTTCATAAGTTGTATCCGTATCTTCCAAGGTGTCATGCAGAAGACCAGCAACGACCGTTTCCAAATCCATATTCATACCAACGAGTATTTTTGCCACCTCTATGGGATGGTTAACATAAGGTTCACCAGATTTTCTTTTTTGGTGTTTATGTTTTTCACATATAAATTCTATGGCTTTTGTTATTATTTCCCTTTTATCGGGGAATGCATTCAGTATGTCGGTGTAATTCCTTACATCCTTATTGTTCAAAAGCATTGTAAAATAAATATAGCTCATTGGTATAAGACAAACCACCGCAATGCGTGGTATTTGGATTGTGAACTTTTATAGATCCGGGGTACCCAAATACCGCCTGCTGGGGATATGGGTACTCCTTCATAGGCGGGATATAAATACCCCAGCCCAGACTTCGAAAGAAGTCTGGATAAAAGGTGAACATGTTTTTTCGTAAGCTGTTGAATTTCTTCTCAAGCAGTATAGGTATTGATCTCGGGACCGCAACAACAGTAGTTTATGTTCCCGCTAAGGGAATAGTTGTATACGAACCTTCAATAGTTGCTATTGATGTAAGGACAAGAAAAGTTCTAGCAGTGGGTCAAGAAGCTAAGGAGATGGTGGGTAAAACACCAGAAAATATACAGGCTATCAGACCCTTGAGGGACGGAGCGATAACGGATTTTGAAGTGACTCAAGTTATGCTTTCCTATTTTATAAAGAGATCACTTGGCAACACCCTTTTCAGACCGAGACCACTAGTTGTTATAGGTGTGCCTTCGGGTATCACACCAGTTGAAAAAAGGGCTGTGATAGATGCGGCAAAAAGTGCAGGTGCAAGGGAAGTTTACCTTATAGCGGAACCTATGGCTGCTGCAATAGGTGCGGATCTTCCCATAGATGAACCTGTGGGTAACATGATAGTTGACATAGGTGGTGGTACTACTGAGATAGCTGTTATATCCCTTGCAGGTATAGTTGTTGCGAATTCTTTAAGGATAGCGGGGGATGAAATGAATGAGGCTATAATACAGTACATAAAGAAAAACTTTCACATGCTTATAGGTGAGCAAACTGCGGAAAGGATAAAGATAGATTTAGGCAGTGCAACCATTGAAGAAGAAGAGAGGAGGATGGAGATAAGGGGAAGGGATATGACCGGTCTCCCTAAGACGGTTGAGATTACAAACAGACAAACAACGGAAGCTCTTGAAGATATTGTTAATTCTATAATTAATGCAATAAAAGCAGCCTTGGAGAAAACACCTCCAGAACTTGCAGCGGATATAGCGGATACGGGTATAACCCTTGCGGGAGGCGGTTCCTTGTTAAGGAATCTTGACAAGAGAATAACTATGGAAACGGGTATAAAGGCAAGGTACTGTGATGATCCTATACTTGCTGTTGCAAAAGGGGTAGGAAGGGTGCTTGATAACATAGAGCTTATTCGCAGAGTCTCAATGGAATGAAAAGGAGACTTATACATGTTCAAGTAGTAGTATTTGTTGTAATCGGATTGACCATATTTTTTTCTGATGTTTCAACAAGCCCGTTTATTGAACCCATAATCAGGGTTTTTAATAATCTCATCTATCCTATCATGAGTATCAAAAATGCCTTGGTTCAAAAAATTGAAGATAGTTTAGATACATATGTGTTTCTTGTAAATGTGCAGAAAGAGAACAGGCAACTTAAGGAGAAGATCCAGGAGCTATATCTTTATGAGGCCCTTTACAGGGAGTGTAGTTTGACCGTTGATAAATTGGGAAAGGATCTTAGGACAGATTATTCTTTAAGAAGGTATAAGACGCTTAGAGCTTCAATAATAGGATATGATCCTACAGGTAGAGACAACTATGTAGTAATAAATAAGGGTAAACAGGACGGGGTAAAGGAAGGGTATATTGCGGTTAGCGGTGATGTATTACTCGGTATTGTGGGTAAAGTATTCCAGAATACAAGCAAGGTTTATACGGTTTTTAATCCCAAGCTTAAGCTTTCGGTGGTTGTAAGTAAAACAGGGAAAAAATATATCTACGAGGGGGGATGGCCCTTTGGAAGGCTACTTCATGTAAATATAGGAGATAAGGTAGAAAAGGATTTTGAAATAAGATTGAGGGATATAAAACGCAGACTTCCCGCCTTTAAAGTGGGTAGGGTTGAAAAAGTTAATATAGGAGAGGATCCCTTCTTCAAAAGTGTTTACATTAAGCCTTATGTTGATGTAAGGGAAATAGAGTTTACATTGCTGATAAAAAGGAGCTTGTGAATGTTTTATTTCCTGCTTTTTCTTACAGCCCTTATTCAGAATCTTCTATTTATAAGTACAAAATCCTTTGTGATATTCTCTCCCAATATAGTTTTAGCTTTTTTATATTATCATAGCCTTAAGGAAACAAAAAGTCTTGTATTTAAGGGGGCGGTAGGAGGCTTATTTCTTGACCTTATGTTTGATACTCTTGGTTTGAACATAGCGATAAAGTCCTTTATATGTTATCTAATATGGATGATAAGGGAGAAGGTAGTATATGTTCAAGGATTTTATTCCCATCTTCTTTTTTTCTTTATATTATCCTTTATTGATCTTTTTTTAAGATACGGGTTAATAAGATTAAGCTATGTTGTAAAGTTTGATGCTGTTGTTGTGATGATCTCCTTGGTTATAGAACTTGTTGTTTTTTCCCTGTTATATGCTATTTATAAACGGTCATGACAAGAAGAAGATTTTTGTCTCTCTTCTTCTTATTGTGTGCAATCTTTTTGATAATTATGGGAAGGCTTATATATCTGCAGATATTCAGAAGGGATTACTATAGGGAACTTTCCAGAAAAAACTATCTTAGGTTAAAAAGGTTATACGCTCCGAGGGGGGATATACTTGACAGAAACGGAGAAAAAATAGCTTATGATGTTCCCAGATACAGTTTGTTTATTGATCCAGAAAAAATAAAGGACAAAGAGGAATTGGAAAGAATATCAAGGTATATAAAGGTTCTTTTTAAGGTTGATATTAAAGAAATGATAAGGGAAGGAAATCTTAATCCCCTTGAGCCTCTTAAGATAAAGGATAATCTTACCCAGGATGAGCTTGAGAGATTTTATAACAACAGTTTCAAACTTCCTGGGGTATTTGTAAATACTATTCCCAAAAGAGAGTATCCTTACAGAGAAACCGTGGCTCATGTGGTGGGTTATGTGGGATTACCGGATAGCAGGGATTTTAAGAGGTACGGAGACAAGATAGGACCAAACAGTCTTGTAGGTAAATACGGTATAGAAAGGGCAATGGATGATATTCTACTTGGTGAAATAGGCGGAGAGGAGATTATAGTTAATGCCATAGGAAAACCAGTTAAGCTTAATAAGAGGAAAAATCCCGTAAAGGGAAACACTATAGTACTCACCATTGATATAAGGGTTCAACAGATAATAAGGGATGTGCTTGAAGAATCCGGATACAGGGCGGGAGCTGCTATCGTTCTTAAGGCAAAGACTGGGGAGGTGTTGGGCATGTACAGTATGCCTTCCTTTGATCCCAATAAGGTTTACAAGAACTGGAAAAAGCTTGTAAGGAGTAAATTGAAGCCTTTCTTTAACAGGGTAACTATGGCGAGATATCCGCCCGCTTCCGTTGTAAAGGTACCCTTAGCGTTTGCGTTTCTTGACAGCAAGATTGCACGATATTCTGAGGTTGTTAAATGTACAGGTAGATACAGGATAGGTAACAGGGTGTTCTACTGTTGGAAGAGAGTCGGTCACGGTGATGAAGATATAGTAGGAGCTATAAGGGATTCATGTGATGTATATTTTTATCAAAAAGGATATAAATTGGGACCAAGGAAGATGACCTATTACCTTAGGCGTTTTTGTTATGGTGAGAATATACCTTTTGAACTGAAGATAAATAAGGGGCTTGTGCCTACTCCTTCTTGGAAACTTAAAAAGAAGGGTGAACTATGGTATGACGGTGATACTTTAAACTTGAGCATAGGCCAGGGATTTATGCTATCAACTTTGATGGAGCAAACCCTTATGATGATGGGTATAGCCAACAATGGCGTAATATACAGACCTACACTTATAAGGGAGATAAGGGATAATAAGAACAGGGTAATATGGAAAAATAAAAGAAAGGTATTTAGGGCTGTAAAGGGAAGATTAGAGTACTTCGCTATTATAAAGAGGTCTTTAAGGGAAGTGGTGAGGCGTGGTA
Source organism: Aquificales bacterium (assembly GCA_015487615.1). Classification (GTDB taxonomy): domain Bacteria; phylum Aquificota; class Aquificia; order Aquificales; family Aquificaceae; genus WFWF01. The sequence continues at coordinate 5,113 of WFPJ01000041.1, forward strand.
CAGGAAGGGCTGCCTTCTCCAAGATAGTTGATATAGCTGGTAAGACGGGTACCGCACAGGTTGCAGCAATAAGAACTAGGGGAAGAAAAAAGGTGCCATGGAGATTGAGAGATCATGCATGGTTTGTGGGTTTTGCCCCTTACAGGGATCCTTTATTTATAGTGGGAGTTGTTATAGAACACGGAGGTTCGGGAGGTACCGCAGCGGCACCTATAGCCAGGAAAATTTTAGAGCGTATTTACATAACTGGCATTAAATCAGAAATTTGAGTGACAACAATCATACATAAATTTTTATAATACTTTATCCTTAACTTAACAACTAATACACCGGAGGATCGGATGGACGGTCAAATTCCTATGCAGGAAACGGTATTTGCTAAAAGGTCTGTACCAGGGGTTAAGCGTATAATTCTTGTCGGAAGCGGTAAGGGTGGTGTGGGCAAATCAACCGTTTCCGCCAATATAGCCCTTGCTCTCAGCAAGCTTAACGGTAAAGTAGGTTTACTTGATGCGGATATATACGGTCCGAGTATACCCAAGATAATGGGTGTGGAAGGTAACAGGCTTCAGGTATCTGAAAAAAACAAGATAATACCTATAAGTAAGTATAATGTAAGCCTTGTTTCCATGGGTTTCCTTCTGCCTTCCGAGGATGTGCCTGTTATATGGCGTGGTCCCATGCTTATGAAGGCGTTGACGCAGATGCTGTTTGATGTAGATTGGAACGACCTTGATTATCTTGTTATAGATTTACCGCCGGGTACAGGTGATGTACAGCTTACCTTGGCTCAAACTATAAAGATAAACGGCGCGGTTGTGGTAACCACACCTCAGGATGTTGCGCTGGCGGATGTCAGAAAGGCTACCGCAATGTTTCAAAAGGTTGAGATACCCGTCTTGGGTGTAATAGAAAATATGGCTTACTTTATATGTCCGGACAGCGGTAAAAAGTATTATATCTTCGGTAAGGGGAAAACTTCTGAATTTGCATCCGCATACGGCATTAAGGTATTGGGTTCTATACCCCTTGATCCGGAAGTTGCGGAGCTTTCCGATAAGGGTAAACCTGTTGTTATTGAAAAGCCAGATTCTGAGGTTGCGAAGGCTTTTATAGCCATAGGTAAGATCATTAAAGAACTTGTAGAAAAGGAGGAGTAAACATGTTTTTAGAAAAGAAGGGAAGAAGGATTGTTTATATGGATCATATTGCAACAACTCCCGTTGCGGAGGAAGTGCTTGAGGCTATGTTACCTTACTTCAGAGAGGACTTTGGAAACCCCACATCCCTTCATAGCTTCGGTCAGAAGGCTAAGAAGGCAATAAATGAAGCGCGGGAAAAGGTAAATGCTCTTATAAACGGAAACTCTCCCGAGGAGATACTTTTTACATCTGGAGCCATAGAGGCAAACAACATAGCCATAAAGGGTATTGCAAAGGCTTATGAAAGGAAGGGGAAACACATTATAACTACCAAAATAGAACATCACTCAATACTTCACTCTTGCAAGTCAATGGAGAGGGAAGGATGGGAAGTAACTTATTTGGATGTTGATAAATATGGATTTGTAGATAAGGATCAGCTCAGGGATTCAATAAGGGAGGATACAGTTCTCGTGTCCATAGGTCATTCAAATAGGGAGATAGGTACTATTCAGGATATTAAGGAGCTGGTGGAGATCGTTAAGGAAAAGAATCCAAAAATAATATTCCACACGGATGCTGCTCCCACAGTAGGTCATTACTACTTTGATGTACAGGACCTGGGTGTTGATGCGGTATCTTTCACAGCCCATCTTATGTACGGTCCTAAAGGTGTGGGGGCTTTGTGGACTAAGAAAGGTGTGAGGATAAAACCCTTCATAGAGGGAGGAACCCAGGAGAGAGGTATAAGGGCAGGTACGGAAAATGTCCCCGGTATAGTCGGTTTTGGTGTTGCAGCAGAGCTTACGATGAGGGAGCTTGCAGATAGGGTAGAAAGACTTTCAAGATACAGGAATATGATGAGGTCCGCTTTTGAATCTGAGATTGATATGATTGATTTTACGGGTCATCCGGAGAAAAGACTTCCCCATCACCTTTCCATGATAGTTCATCTTATAGAGGGGGAAGCTATGCTTCTGAGACTGGATCTTATGGGTATAGAAACCGCATCCGGATCCGCATGTGTATCCCTTGCCCTTAAGCAGTCCCATGTTCTCTCCGCAATAGGTATTCCAAAGGAGGTTTCCAACGGTTCAATAGTATTCAGCTTAGGAAGGGAAACTACGGAGGAAGATGTGAAATATGTTATAGAGGAATTTCCGAAGGTTATTAAATGGCTCAGGGAGGTTTCACCCTTTACCGCGGAGAATTGGGAGAAGTATGTTAAGGGCGGGAAATAATACAGCAGGAAGGTTTAAGGGTGTTAGGTGTTGTTGATGTGTATTCGGAAAGATTCTTGCCGGTGGCGGGGTGTTTAAGGTTGTGGTTTATCTCAATAAGAGGATAAAGGAAGAAATCTCTTTCAACGAGGAAAGGATGAGGTACTTTTAAATGAGGAAGATCAATGATACTATTACCATAAAGGAGTATATCTATGTCTATCTCACGCGGACCCCATCTGAACCTGTCTATCCTTCCTACCTTTTTTTCAATTTGTTTAACAATTTTAAGAAGCTCTTCTGGAAGCATGGTAGTTTTTCCTTCAATAACGCAGTTAAGAAATGGTGGTTGCTTTTTAACGCCCCAAGGTTCACTTTCATACACCGTGGAGACCTTAAGTATTTTTATATGGTTTTTGAGTTCTTCTATAGCTTTAAGTATAAAAAGTGTGCGGTTTCCTATGTTGCTACCTAGGGCTAAGAATACTGTTTTCATTTACAATCATTTTATGACAATTGAAGAGGTATAGGATATGTTTAAACCCTTGAGAATAGGAAAGGTAGAAGTTCCCATACCCATCATACAGGGTGGTATGGGTGTTGGTTTATCATGGGAGCAGTTGGCGGGGCATGTTGCAAAGGAAGGGGCAATAGGGGTTGTTTCTGCGGTAGGAACAGGCTACAGGCATCCAAACCTTGTTAAAAGGGATCGTTTTGGCAGACCTATAGGTTCCGTGAACGTTCACAATAAGGAGGCTCTTACAAGAATTATAAGGGATGCCAAGGACATATCTGAAGGTAATGGAGCCATAGGTGTCAACATACTTGCTGCCATCACCGATTACGGCCGTGTGGTTAGGGATGCTGCGGAGGCAGGGGCTGACCTTATTATATCTGGAGCGGGTCTTCCATTAAAATTGCCAGAGTATGTTGATGGTTACGATGTTGCCCTTGTTCCCATAGTATCTTCCGCAAGGGCTGTGAATCTTATATGTAAAACTTGGAAGAGACGATACAACCGATTGCCCGATGCAATCATTTTGGAAGGACCACTTTCCGGAGGACATCAGGGTTTCAAATATGAACAGTGCTTTATGGAGGAGTATCAACTTGAAAATCTATTCTATGAAGTACTTAAGGAAGTTAAGAAATGGGGTAATATACCTCTAATAGTGGCGGGCGGAATATGGTCTTATGAGGATATAAAGCATTATCTTGAAAGGGGAGCGGACGGTGTCCAGATGGCCACCAGATTTATAACAACCTATGAGTGTGATGCTCCTCTTATATATAAGGAGCTTCTTCTCAAAGCAAGGAAGGAAGATATTATCCTTCTAAAGTCACCTGTCGGTTACCCCTTGAGGGTAATAAGGACACCGTTCATAGAAAGACTTTTAAACGGAGTTAACGGTTGGAACGGTTGCGTCTCCAATTGTGTTGTACCCTGCAATAAGGGTGAAGAGGCAAAAAAGGTAGGTTTCTGTATAGCGGACAGGTTGGGATATGCATGGCTAGGTGATTATGAGGAGGGTATATTTATAAGCGGTGCAAACGGCTACAGGCTTCATAAGCAAGGAATGATAAGTGTTAAAAGATTGATCAATATACTTACTGGTAAAGAGGAAGATCCTACATTGAAATAAAACAAATGATAAACTCTTAACCTATGAAAGTAGGTATATTTGGCTACGGAAATATGGGTAGTTCACTTGCTTTGTGTATAGGTAGAACCATAGGTAGAGAGAATACAATCGTTTATGACATTGATGAGACCAAAAGAAACAAGGCGGTTGAAGACGGATTTGGCAGTGCCATAGACCCTTATTTCCTTTGTGATGTTTCTGACATAATCCTGATAGCAGTAAAGCCGAAGGATGTTGAGAATCTCCTCAGTGATATATCCGAAAAGATAAGGCAAAAGCTAATAGTAAGTATAGTAGCGGGGTTTAGTATTGAGAGGATAGTTTCCTTAACTGGAGGGAAAAGGATTATAAGGGTTATGCCTAATGTAAATGTCTCCGTAGGTAAGGGCACCATAGCTTACACCTGCGGTGGGGGTGTAAGTAAGGAGGATGAGGAGAATTTTTTAAAAGTTTTTTCTGGATGCGGTGATATTTTTAGGATAAAAGAAGACCTGATGAACTCCTTTACAGCCCTGTGCGGTAGCGGTCCCGCCTTTGTTTCCCAGTTTGTAAGGGCTTTGACCTTGGCAGGTATAAGGGAAGGTTTTGATCGTCAAACATCCCTGAAGCTTGTCTTAAGCCTTGTTGAGGGTACGGTTGCACTTATGAAGGAGAAGGATGTGGATCCGGATGATATTGTTTATATGGTTTCATCTCCTGCGGGTACGACTATAGAGGGTGTAAGGTACATGGAGGAGAAGGGATTTGGGGGTATTGTTATAAATACTGTTAGGGAGGCGAGAAAGAGGGCGGAAAATATCGGATGAATTTTCATCTGCGTTTACCCTACGGAGAGGTAAGGGTGATATATAAAGGGGACTTACCTAATAATCTTATATTACCGAAACAAATACACTCCGATAAGGTATATGCGGTTGATTACAATGACATCGGAGAAATTGAGGCGGATGCACTTATAACCGAAAGAAGGGATGTGTACATAGGGGTTAAGACAGCGGATTGTCTTGCAATTGCACTTTTATGCGAGGATAAAGTAGGTGTAATCCATGCGGGCTGGAGAGGTTTGCTTAAAGGTATTATAGAAGAAACCGCTTTATATTTTAATAATCCAAGTGGCACTTATGTTTTACTTTCTCCATCTGCTGGTGTTTGTTGTTATGAGGTCGGTGATGAATTCAAAAGATACTTTCCGTTAAGTGTTTATGAAAGGGAAGGGGTATTTCTTGATATTAGAAGGGAGGCACGATTGAGGCTTGAAAGATTAGGCTTTAAAAGGATTGTTGATTTTAACCTATGCACTATATGTAACGTGAGACTTCCATCTTTCAGGAGGGAAGGTACGAGGGAAAGGATGTTTACAATAGCAAGGCTGGGGTAAAATGTTAGGTGGAGGCAGGAATGGAACAGGAAAAGCATACGGAAAAGTCCCGTGTAGTTGAGGAAGGTATATGGGTTGCTGGAGAAGCCTTAAAAAAGGCGCCGGATTTAAGAGGAGTGCCTACAGGTGTAGAAGGACTTGATGAGCTTTTTTATAAAGCAGAGATAAAGGACGGAAAGGTTGTAAAGAAGCCTCTCGGGGGTATACCCGCCTATGCGGTTGTGAATCTTACGGGGGTATCGGATACGGGTAAATCTCTTATGGTGGAACAGTACACGATAAAACAGGCAAGCAGAGGAGAAGCTGTGGCCTTTATAACGGTTGAAAGTCCCGCTCCCTTTGTTACCATGAGCCTTAAGGAAAGGGCGACCGCTATGGGTGTAGACTTTTCCGAGATAGAAAACAGAATAATTCTTATAGATGCAGCAAGTCATGCATCTTTAAGGGAAAACCTTCCCAATCTGTTTGCAACCCTTGCCTATGCAATAAAGAATTATAAGGTTAGACATACGGTAATAGACTCCGTAACTGGACTTTATGAAGCGAAGGAGATGATGGCGCGTACTATTGTGAGACAACTGTTTAACTTTATGAAGAAGTGGTATCAAACCGCCATATTCGTTTCCCAGAAGAGGAGCGGTCATGAGGAATTGACAGCGGAGGCTGCGGGCGGTTATGCGGTAAGTCACATAGTAGATTGTTCTATGGTGCTTGCCAAGGAGCTTATAACATCAAGGATAACTGCCAATTTATATAAAAAAGAGATAGGGGAAATAGTCAGATTATTTAGAATAGATGGATGCAGAATGTGCGGTCATGATACTAGAACACATTTCATGGAAATAACGGAGACAGGACTTGTTAAAATAGGTAAACCTATAGGACAATGAGGGCAATAATATCGGTTTATTATAAAGAGGGCGTTGAAAAGATAGGGAAAGTTCTGGCGGATTTAGGTTATGAGATAGTTTCAAGCGGAGGCACCTATGATTACCTTACTTCTAAAGGTATTCCAGCGGTTAGGGTTAGTGATATTACTGATTTTCCGGAGATATTAGACGGAAGGGTTAAGACACTACATCCCGTTATCCACGGAGGTATCCTTGCACGGGAGAAGGACATACCCTCAATAAAGGGTATGAACATAGAACCGGTTGATTTTGTAATTGTTAACCTTTATCCCTTTGAGGAGAAGATGAAGGAGGATTTACCCGAGGAGGAACTTATTGAGTTTATAGATATAGGCGGTCCAGCCCTTATAAGGGCATCAGCTAAAAACTTCCATAGGGTTACAGTCGTAACGGATCCTGCGGATTACGAATGGGTTGCTGAAAAGATAAAAAACGGATCTCTCACCCTTAAAGACAGGGCTTTTTTAGCCTATAAGGCTTTTTCCCTAACCGCCTATTATGATTCTCTTATAGCAGAAAAGATAAGGATTATTCATGATTTGGAAAGCTCATCAGCTTTTATGACACTTCCTATGAAAAGGTTGAAAACTTTGAGATACGGTGAGAATCCGCATCAAAAGGGGGTTCTTTATGGGGATCCTTTTGAGGACATAGGTATTGCAAGGGTTCGTATATTACAGGGTAAAGAAATGTCTTTCAACAACTACCTTGATGCGGATAGTGCGGTAAAGGTTGTTTCTGAGCTTGCAGGGAGATCTTGTGTTATAATCAAGCATAACAATCCTTGCGGTGTTGCTACTGCAGAAACTGTTGCGGATGCATTCAGAAGAGCGAGGGATGGGGATCCCGAATCCGCATTTGGCGGAATAGTTGCTTTTAACGATACAGTTGATGGTGAAACCGCGGAAGAGCTTACTTCAATGTTTTTAGAGGTCGTTGTTGCACCTGATTATGATGAAACCGCCTTGCAGATCTTATCCAGGAAGAAGAATTTGAGAGTGCTTAAATACGATGGTATTCAGAGAAGCTATGATATTAAAAGGATAAGTGGAGGCTATCTTGTTCAGGACGAGGATGTTAAATTGTTGGATGAGTGGAAGGTGGTAACTCAAAGGGAACCTTCTGAAGAAGAAAAGGAAGATCTTCTTTTCGCGTGGAAGGTTTGCAAGTATGTTAAATCAAATGCAATAGTGATAGCCAAAGGAAGGCGTACATTGGGTATAGGATCTGGCAATGTATCAAGAGTAGCAAGTCTGAAATGTGCGGTTGAAAAGGCAATGCAGTTCGGTCATGATCTTAAGGGAGCGGTATTGGCTTCTGATGGATTTTTCCCTTTCAGGGACAGTGTAGACTTTGCTGTTAAGTACGGTATATCCTCAATAATACAGCCCGGCGGTTCAATAAGGGATGAAGAGGTTATAAGGGCTTGCAACGAGCATTATATATCCATGGTATTTACAGGAACGAGGCACTTCCGACATTAATCCTTTTCTTGGGAAGGCTGATAAGAGGATATAGCCTCTTTGGAGAAGGTTATCTTTGTGTTGGCATCCACCTTCAAGGTAACTGTTTTATCTCCTATCTCCGTAATAGTACCCCATATACCTGATGATGTTATAACCTTATCTCCCTTTTTTAAATTAGCCAAGAATTCTTGATGTCTCTTTCTTTGCTTTTGTTGGGGTCTTATTATAAGGAAGTAAAACATGGCAAATATTCCCACGAAGAACAGGATCTGAAAGAGTATTGCAACAACAGGATTGCCTTTTTGTGCGGTTTCTTGTGCAAAAGAAAAACCTACAATTATTACCGAAAGTAATATTATATTTTTCAACATGATCACCTCCGTAGGGGATCAGGATTTTTTACTGTTAAGGGCTTTCTTCATAAGCTTACCCATTCTGAAGTAGGGGACATATTTCTCTTCAATAAACATCTCTTCGCCTGTCCTCGGATTTCTTATAAAGCGCGAGGGCCTTCTCTTTAGTCTGAATGAGCCAAGACCCCTTATCTCTACCTTCTCACCCCTTGCTATAGCTTTGGTTATCTCTTCAAACATAAGATCAACAACTTTCTTTACCTCTTTCTTCGGAATCTTAAGGTCCTCGGCTACCTTATTTACTATTTCCAACTTTTTCATCGCTCACCTCTTCCGCGTAGAAGGTTTTTACCCTTCCACCCATCCCTCTTGCAATAGCTCTTCCAGAATCCACATAGTACGTTATCTCTTCCGCTTCAATGAAATTCCTACCTTCTTCTATCCTTGCTTTACCTTTAAGAATTATAACATTTTTGTTCATGTCATGAATTATTTCTTCTGCTGTCGCCTTTCTGTTATCTTCCTTATAAACCGCATTACCCTCCGCCATGACCTTTTCCGCTTTACCCTTTTTACCGAGGAATATGATTATCTTATCCGCTTTGAGGATACCCTTTCCCTTTTTTAGGATGGCATTACCTTCATATATCATCTTATTTCCTTCATAAACTAAGGAATCAGCCTCTACGGAGATAGATTGAGCTAACAAGGGACTTATAAGCATAAGCAGGCTAATTAGTATATATCGCATCCACCCTTCTTATTATAGCCCTGAATGGTTTAAGGTACAGGGTGAAACCCTCGCCCTGGATGGTATGACCGTTCCTAATTATTTTGATCCTTCCATCACCCTTAAGTATATTCTTGTTCATATCAAGAAACATCTCATCCGTTTCCGCTTTGAAGTTTTCCCCTATTATTTTTATATTGCCTTCTACCCTTCCCGTTTTCTTTACCCTGTCAACCTCTGCAAAATCCGCATCTATGGTGTAACCGTCAAGGGTTAAAGACGGCTTGCCGAAGTAAACCACCGGTTCCTCTATGTTAAGGCTGTCCCCCTTCACCGTCCATTCCATTCCTCCCTTTCCGAATACTTTTATCTCAATATTTACCGCTTCATTGACCTGCTCTTCGTTCTTAAGATTTTCTATACTAAGGTTGTTGACAGCGGTGCTTATAATTGCCACTATAAAAAGTATTATCAGATTAAAAACAAATAGCATCATTTCATGAATTCTTCAATCAAATATTCAAAATCCCCCCTTAATTTTAATATAAACTCAACCGCTTCTCTTACAGCACCCTTTCCGCCTTCGCTTTTTGTGGTATATACAGCTATGTTCTTAACCTCTTCCACCGCATCCGCAACCGCTATGGGGAAACCCACCCTTTTCATAACGGGTATATCAACATAGTCATCTCCCATATATGCTATCTCTTCATATTTTAGGGAATTTTCCTTTACTATGTCCTCAAGGGCTTCTACCTTTCTTTCATTACCCGTATAAATCCTTTCTATTCCCAGATCCTTCAGCCTTATGTGTAAGGGATGAGAATTTCTTGCTGATATAACACCTACCTCTATACCCGCTTTACGAAGTAGCTTTATGCCCATGCCGTCCTTTACATTAAATACCTTTATCTCTTCTCCTTCCCTTGTGTAAAAGAGGGATCCGTCCGTCATAACACCGTCCACATCCAAAAGAAACATCTTTATTTTTCTTGCCCTTTCTTCAATTGAGGGTTTCATTTTATATAACCCCTTCTCACCTTCTGAAGCAGGTTATGGGCTAACCTAGTGGGTTCTGGTATTCTGTAGATGGAAGTTTTTAGAACAAGGTCTATGGATGTTTTTAAAGATATCCTGTGACCTACGGATACGAACACAGGTGCGGTATTTTCCTTTGTTCTAACAACTGCTCCGACAATGTCACCCTTGTATCTCAAATAGGAAAAGCTTCCCCTTTCTGGGGGAGGTTCCTTGTAATATCCGAAAAGTTTAGTTTTTGCTACACCGACGCTTACAGTACCCGTTTCAACACCGAAGTGGGACGCTATACCGCATCCCCTGGGATGGGCTGTACCCTGTCCATCAATAAAATATACATCTGGTTTCATCTTAGCCTTTTCATGAAGCTGTTTCAATAGGGGTAGTTCTCTGAAGGCTAAGAAGGTGGGTATGTAAGGAAATTTGACTTCATCTTCTATCACCTCTGTATATACCGGTTTTAAGGTGTTAATATCTATTATTACAATACTAGCCCACGCCCTTGTAGGTGTTGTTTCAAGATCCTCAAAGGTTATATCCATTCCCCCTATGTACCTTACTTTCTGGAAATCATCCTTTTTTATTACCTTTTTTGCACAATTGATTTGTATAGCCTTTAGTTTTTCTATTTCCATTTCAATTATAATTTTACCTTGTGAGCTTTATGTATGACATAGGTTACGGAGCTATAGTAGGCTTTGCGGTCGGATTTGCCCTTAAAAGGATCTTTAAATTTTTTGTTTTAATAACGGGTGTTTATATTCTGTCACTTATATATCTTTCGGATAAGGGAATAATAAGTGTAAACTGGGAGGTTATCCATAATTACTTTAGCCTATCCTTAGGTTCCTTTGGAGATTTGGTAAAGAAAACTATGAACGCTTTTGCCTTCTCCAGTGCTTTTGTGGGTGGTTTTTTAATCGGTTTAAGGGTATGATAATATATTCCGATGCCTGCAAGGGGTAGGGAAACCTGGACAACCCGTATAGGTCTAATCCTTGCAATGGCGGGTAATGCTGTAGGTCTGGGCAATTTTCTGAGATTCCCCGTGCAGGCTGCGGAGAACGGAGGGGGCGCATTTATGATCCCCTACATAATAGCCTTCCTTCTTATAGGTATACCCTTGATGTGGGTGGAGTGGGCTATAGGAAGATACGGCGGTTCAAAAGGTCACGGAACAACGCCCGCCATATTTTCACTTCTATGGAAAAGCAAAATATCTCCTTTCATAGGTGTTTTGGGATTATGGATTCCCCTTGTAGTTGTAATATACTACATCTATATAGAATCTTGGACTCTCGGCTATGCCATTTATTTTTTACTTGGTCTTAATCCACAAATACCAGCGGATTTCAGTACTCCAGAAGAGGCATTAAAACCTTTCAGCGAGTTTTACAGCAGTTATGTGGGAGAGGGAGAAGTTTTTGTTAAGCCTTCTTTGAAAGCATATATTTTTTTCCTCATAACCTTTGTTATTAATTTATTTATACTCTACAGGGGTGTAAGCAGGGGAATAGAAGTCTTTGCAAAGATAGCTCTGCCCACCCTCTTTATCCTTGCACTCGTCCTTGTTGTCCGTGTTTTACTTATAGAAACTCCAAATGGCACTGCAATGGACGGTTTGAATTTCCTTTGGTATCCCGATTTTTCAGCCTTGGCGGATCCCCAGATATGGATTGCCGCTGCTGGTCAAATATTTTTTACCCTCAGTTTGGGATTTGGAGCCATAGTTACTTATGCTTCTTATGTTAAAAGAAATCAAGATATTACGCTGAGTGGTCTTACTGCTTCAACCATAAATGAAACAGCGGAAGTGATACTCGGTGGTTCCCTTGTTATACCCGCTGCCATTGCCTTTTTTGGAGTTAGCAATGCTGTTGCCATAGCGGAATCGGGTGCCTTTACCCTTGGTTTTATGAGTCTGCCCGCCATATTCTCTGGTATGAGCGGGGGTCAGTTTCTAGGTTTTCTATGGTTTTTCTTACTATTCTTCGCGGGTTTGACTTCATCCATAGCATTAATGCAACCCGTTATTGCCTTTTTTGAAGATGAGTATCAGCTGTCCCGTAAAGTTTCCGTAACCATAACTGGGCTTATAGTATTTATAAGTGCACATTTAGTCATATTTACAAAGAAATCTCTTAATGAAATGGACTTTTGGGCGGGTACCATAGGTGTTGTAATTTTTGGTCTTATTGAGCTTATACTTTTTATGTGGATATTCGGAGGTAAAAGGGCATGGAAGGAGATAAACAGGGGAGGAATAATAAGGGTACCAAGGTTTTTCTATTTTGTTATAAGGTATATAACACCCGCATATCTTATTATCCTTATAGGTGTATGGGGTTATTCTTACTTGCCCACATATTTAAAGGAAAGAGGACCGGATGTGTGGCTTGCCAGGGGTTATATAATCTTTTTATTCTGTATATTGGCTCTGTTGGTCTTCCTTTCAAAGAAAAGGCGGAGGGCTGAGATTGAAGGGTAGCGCCCTTTTGTTTATGATCCTATCCTGGCTTATTATATGGGGTTTACTTGTTTTCTGTTTCACCTTACTTTTCACAAAAGGTGAAGAGGTAATTGAAAGGTTTACCTCTAAGCCAGAAGAGTTTGCTGATGATGAAGA
>WFPJ01000042.1 GCA_015487615.1 Aquificales bacterium
GGTTTAAACCTTTCATCCCTTCTGCTAGATTTCTGTCTTTATCATCGCCTACGAACACAATGTTATAACCCATGGATTTTAACATTTCCGCAACCTTTCCGTAGTAGGGATACATCTTTTTTTTATATCTCGCACCCACGCATATTGCTATGTACTCATCAAGATCGTACCTTTCTTTTAATTTCCTTACCCTTTCTTCTGAAACATTTATATAAGGTAGGGGATCACCGTTAATTCCTATTTTTCTGAGAGGTTCAAGGTACAGTTCAGTTACGGGTTTGATTTTACTAGCAAGGGGTTTTATTTTTACAGATAATCTTCTTAGCAGAGAATGTTTTTTATATACAAGCCAGTTTCCACCCAATTTCTTCCTTAAAAGCCATGTATTAAGCTTTCTATGAAGATCAATCCTTAGATCAAAATTCTCTGACCTCAGCCTTTCAAGAACATTACCGAAAAGTTCTTCTTTCTTTATTTGTATTACTACCAATCTATCATCGTCTTTAAAAACCTCACCGAATGGTATATAGGTAAAAAGATAGGGTTTGTAGCCCTTCTTAATAAGGGGATCAATAACTACAGAAGTCAATATAACATCCCCCAGGGAAGAGAGGCGTAAAATAAGAGCTTTCTTCATCCTCCCCCCACAGGCGGTATAAGTGCGACCCTGTCTCCTTTTTTTATTTTTACATTTTCCTCTACATACTCCTCATTAACCGCAACCCTTGAGGAATCTATGAGATCCTTAATGTCCTTATACCTTTCCTTCAAAAAATTTTTAAAATCAAAAACGGACCCTTCAAATTCCACTGTTTCCTCTTCCTTTCCTATGACTTCCCTGAGCTGGGCAAAGTATTTTACTGTTACGGGCATTATTCTAAATTATACTTAACCCAAAGCCTTGACTTCTTTTCTTCGGATACTTAAACTATCCTGTGGTGATGAAGGTTGTTATAGGCTCTGATCACGCAGGATACAGGCTTAAGGAAAGTGTAAAAAATTTCTTAATTGGTAAGGGTATAGATGTGGAAGATGTAGGCACCCATTCGGAAGAATCTACGGACTATCCCCTTTATGCGGAGAGGGTGGCTAGGTATATACAGGACGGAAAAGCTGAAAGGGGTATTCTTATATGCGGTACGGGTATAGGCATGTCCATATCCGCGAATAAATTCAGGGGTGTAAGGGCTTCCCTTTGTACTAACGAATATATGGCAAGGATGAGCAGAAGGCATAACAATGCCAATGTCCTTTGTTTGGGTAGCAGGGTTGTAGGAGAGGATCTTGCCCTTTCCATCGTTTCCGCATGGTTGGATGAGGAGTTTGAGGGCGGGAGGCATTTAAAGAGGCTAACCATTATTGAGGAATGGGAGGGTGGTAAAGAAAGCTGTTGAATTTCTCTTTGATATTTGTTTTCTTTCGGAGAATTTGTGTAGTTTGTGTGGTAAAAGGTTTAAACCTATCATTCAGGGATATGTATGTGATGAGTGTATAAAAAATCTTAGAAGGTCGGAAGTTTCCGTTAAACCCGTAAAGTATGTTAAACATTACAGAATTTACGGCAGATACAGAGAAGGTTGGGGGGAGATAATAAGACTTTTTAAATTTAAAAGGGTTATACCCTTTGCGGATGTAATAGCGAAAAAAATAAAATACGACTTTGAGGAGTATGTTGATTTTGTAAAGCCCGAGGTAATAACTTTCGTACCAGTTCACCTTTTAAGATATTGGGTAAGAGGGATGGATCATAATGAAGAAATTTTAAAAAGGGTGGGCATTAAATTTGAAGATCTGCTTGTAAGGGTTAGATGGCGTAAACCTTTAGTATTTTTTGATAAAGAAAAGAGAAAGGAAATTGTTAAAAATTCTTTCTCCCTTAAGAAAAATCCCGATTGCGGAAGAATACTTGTATTTGATGATGTTATAACAACGGGAGCCACCGCAAGGACAGTATCTGAGCTTTTATATTATGCGGGAGTTAAAGAAATATACTGGTATTTTGTGGCGGGTTAGAAAGGGTAGAACCTGAAGCCTATGCCCCCATTGAGATCAAGGGTTGTTGATGGAATGAGATTCATAACCGGCGCTATTTCAAGGAATATGTCAAGTGGAAGTCTTCTGAATATAAAGTTTACGCCCAGAGGAATCCTTATACCAAAAATCGCCCTTCTCTCCGCTTTGAGCCTTGCACCTATACCGTAATGAAGCACAAAAGAACCTTCCTTTAGGTTAAGATCTTTTAAGAGTTTTCTTTCGTGCAATAGAAAATCACCATGAACATGAAAATATCCACCAAGGGACCAGGCAAGCCCCCCTGCTATACCTATATCCCTGTTAACCCAGTATTTAAGGCTTATACCCGTAGGCTCTCCGAGTATGATACCGACTCCGAACTTCTTGGGTGCGGTGAAGGACAAGGTGGTGGTTATAAGGATAAGGATAATTAACTTTTTCATGAGAAAATATTTTACACGGTTACTGGGTGATCCACGGATCAGTTTGGAATATAATTTATATTTAGAGATGGGTAAAAAATACTTTATAAAGACTTTCGGTTGTCAGATGAACTTTAATGATTCGGAGAGGATAAGGGGAATATTGAAGAGTATGGGGTATGAACCTACGGATAATTGGATGGAGGCGGATCTTATTCTTCTTAATACATGTACAGTTAGAGAAAAACCGGATCACAAGGTGTTATCTCATCTCGGTGAATATAAGAAAATAAAGGAGAAAAATCCCAACGCAATAATAGGTGTGGCGGGATGTCTTGCCCAAAGGGCGGGATGGGAGCTTGTGCAAAAGGCACCGGTTATTGATTTGATGTTTTCAAGCTTTAATATGCATCATCTTCCCGAGCTTATAAATCAGGCTCAGGCAGGGTATAAAGCAATTGCTCTGCTTGATGAACCGCCCGAAGATGAGGATAAACTCTGGGAATATGATACGGTAAGGGATAATCCATATTGTGCATATGTAACTGTTATGAAGGGTTGTGACAAAAACTGTACCTATTGTGTTGTCCCTAAGACCAGGGGAAAGGAAAGGTCAAGAAGTCTTGAAAGTATACTTGACGAAGTTAAAAGACTTGTTGATGATGGTGTAAAAGAGATACATCTGTTGGGACAGAACGTTACCGCTTGGGGAAAAGATTTTGAAAAGCCTATAAGGTTTTCTGATCTGCTTTATGAGGTTTCAAAGATAAACGGGGTTAAGAGGATAAGATTCACCACCGGTCATCCTTCCGATTTTACCGATGATATCATTGAAGCGATGGCTGAAATACCGCAGGTTTGTAATGCCCTTCACCTTCCCTTTCAGGCAGGTTCAGACAGGATACTTAAATTGATGGACAGAGGCTATACTAAGGAGGAGTATATTGAAAAAATAGAAAAGGTAAAAGATAGAATTAAGGATATAGCACTCTCAACGGATATCATAGTAGGATTCCCAACGGAAACAGAAGATGACTTCCTTCATACACTTGATGTGGTTGAAAGGGTTAAATTTGAACAGATATTCTCATTTAAGTTTTCTCCGAGACCGGGTACACCCGCATACGATATGGAAGGTAAGGTTCCCGATGAGGTTAAAAGGGATAGGATGGAAAGGTTATTGAACCTGCAAAAGAAGATAATGGGAGAGATTTGTAAAAGGTATGAAGGCACGGTGCAGGAAGTACTCCTTGAGGATACGGAAAATGGAAATAAATTAATAGGTAGATCTACTACAAATAAATGGGTTAGTGTTGAAGGAGGAAAGGAATTGCTTGGGAAAATAGTGAAGGTAAGGATAGA
>WFPJ01000043.1 GCA_015487615.1 Aquificales bacterium
ATTTCAGATTTGAATTCCTGACTCATTCTATCAATCTTCTCATCAAGTCTATGGATTTCGGATTTGAACTCTTCCCTCATCTGAGTCATTTCTTGTCTTATCTGCCCCATTTCATTCCTTACCTGACCTATTTGTGTATCTATCTTCTGATTCAGGTATCTGAAATCTTCCTCCTGTCTTTTTTCTATATTTTTTATGACTTCAAGTATTTCCTTTGTTCTTTCATCAACAACTTCATAGACTACTTCAAGGGTTACCTTTTTTACGAGTCCCTTAGCCCTCTCAAGCATGCTTTAATTATATTTCTCCGTAAGTGGTTGTCAAACATTCCGTAAGGAATCCCGTGAAGTTCTATCATATCTAACACCTTCCTATTAACTTATAATTTCTTTTGATGAAGGTTGCCATAGAGACCCTGGGATGCAGGAGTAATTATTTTGATTCCTATGCCATAAAGACCCTTTTGGAAGAAAAGGGTTACAAAGTGGTATCGCCGGAAGAAGGGGCGGATATATACATTGTTAATACATGTACGGTAACTAAGGGCGGAGATAGATCTTCAAGACAGGCTATTTATAGGTTTAAAAGGAAAAATCCCAACTCTATAGTTATAGCAACGGGGTGTTATGCACAGGTAAGCCCGCAGGAGCTTGCGGAAATTAAAGATGTTGATATAGTGGTGGGCAATTCCCACAAGGAAAGGATAGGGGAGATAATAGAGGAATTTTTAATAAACAGAAAGGGAAAGATATTTCATGAAAATATATTTAAAGCGAGGGAAGTTCATTTATTTAAGCCTGTAGTATTCTTTGAAAATGCAAGGCCCTTTGTGAAGATCCAGGAAGGGTGTAATCGTTTCTGCACTTTTTGTGTAGTCCCCTACGCAAGGGGAAAGGTAAGGAGTGTTCCTATAAAGGAAGTTATTGATATTCTTAAATATATAGCGGACAAAGGTTTTGAAGAGGTTGTGCTTTCGGGAACCCAACTATCCCAATATGGCTGGGACAAAGGTTTCTCCTTGTATGAACTACTCAAGGAAGCTGTAAAGATTGAAGGTATAAAGTTAATAAGGCTTTCTTCTCTTCATGTAAAGGAAGTTGATGATAAAACCCTTGATTTCCTTATAAATGAGGACAAAATAGCCCCCCACTTTCACTTTCCCCTTCAGAGTGCCTCCGACAGGATACTTAAACTGATGGATAGGGGCTACACACTTAAAGAATATGAGGAAAAGGTGGGAAGGATAATTAAAGAAAAACCCTATACCGCGGTAGGTACGGATATAATAGTCGGCTTTCCCTCGGAAGGCGAAAGGGAATTTAAGGAAACTTCTGACTTTGTCCAGTATTTTCCTTTTGCATATATTCATGTTTTTCCCTATTCAGAAAGGCCCTTTACTAAGGCAAGAAGGTTAGATGGAAAGGTTGAAGAAAAAGTAAAAAGGGAAAGGGTGGAAATAATTAAGAAAATTGATGAGGAAAAAAGGAAGAGTTTCAGAGAAATAAACAGGGGCAGAGAATTGAGGGCAACTGTACTTAGTGAAGGAAGACTTCTAACAGAAAACTATATAGATATTAAGGTAAAATGTAACGCACAAAAAGGCAAAGTCATAAAGGTATGCGTACCGTAATAATAGGTGTAGGTGCAATAGGTAGCGTGTTTTTAGCTTTTTTGACACGGAAGGGTAAGGAAGTATGGGGTATAACAAAGCCGGGTAAAGAAAAGAACAGGATAAGAGTAAAGGGTATATGGGGTGAATTTGAAACAGCGGTTGAAACAACCTCTTCGCCTTACGGTGTACCCTTTACACCCGAGCTTGTAATAATATCGGTAAAAAGCTTTGATACCCAAAAAGCCCTTGAAACAGCCAAAGAGATAGCGGATAAGGAAACCCTGATACTCATAGCTCAAAACGGTTACGGCAACTATGAAAAGGCTATTGAAGTGTTCGGAGAAGAAAGGGTTTTACTTGCAAGAATTATCTTCGGTGCGGATATCGTTGATGAGCATACGGTGAATGTAACTGTATGCGCGGACGATGTTGCAATAGGTGATCCTTCAAAGAAAATAGAAAGGGAAAAAATAGAAAAGGTTGTTGAGCTTTTCAATGAAGCGGGAATACCTTCAAGATATGAAGAAGAGGTTTATAAACTTTTATGGGACAAGATAATCTACAATTGTGCCCTTAATCCGCTCGGCGCCCTACTTGAAACCACATACGGAAACCTTGCGGATATCCCTTATACAAAGGAGATAATGAACAGCATTATTGAAGAAATCTTCAAAATAATGGAAATTTACAGTATTGAAGCCAGTTACAAGAATGCGGATGAATATAAAAAGATATTCTATGAAAAGCTTATTCCTCCCACTAGGGATCACTTCCCTTCCATGCTAAAGGATATTAAGAAGGGGAAAACAGAAATTGATGCATTAAACGGCGCTATATATAAACTGGCTACGGAAAAGAATATACCCGTTCCCTCCAATGAGATAATAGTCAGACTGGTTAAGGCAAAGGAATTACTCTTCCTCCATAACAAATGATTCTCTAACCATCCCCATCTGACACCTACCGTTGTAAACCGCCCCCTCTTCAATTACAAGAGTGTCCGTTTGAATATCCCCATTTAGATGGGCGCCCTCCTTCAGGTAAAGGCGTGGTGTCTTAACATTGCCTGTAACTTTGCCGTAAATTATAAGCTCGGAAGATTCTATATCCCCCTCAATCTGTCCGCTCTCACCTATGACAAGGGTCCCCTGTCCTTTAACATTTCCCTTTACATGACCGTCAATACGGGCGGAGGACGATATGGTTAGATTACCCTCAAAAACACATCCCTCACCTATAAGCGTCCTTATCTCTTCGCTGTTTTTTCTCACGGGTTCCTTTTTACCTCCGAACATTATATTACCTCATTACTAAATAGTGTACAGGATTCTTAGTCCTTTTGTACCTGCGAACCTCATAGTGAAGATGGGGTCCGGTAGATTTACCCGTTGATCCCACATAACCTATTACGGTGCCAACCTTAACCCTCTTACCTGCCCTTGTTTTTATTTTTGAAAGATGAGCATAAAGCGTTTTAAATCCGTACTTGTGTCTTATAATGACCATCTTACCGTAACCTGGATGTCTGCCTGCAAATTCCACTATACCATCCGCTGTAGCCCTGACAGGTGCTCCGTATCTTGCCCTTATATCAATACCCTTATGAAATTCATATCTGCCCGTGAAAGGATCTATCCTGTAGCCGTATCTTGAAGTTATCCTGCCGTAAACCGGGTAGCCAAGTGGAATATTTCTTAACGTCTTTATTAATTTTGAAGATCTATCCTCAAGAAAGGTAAGGTAGTTTATGTCAAGATACTTGAATATATCATCGTCAGAATAAGGCGAAATACCCCCCACCGCATATTTTATCTTTCTTATGCCTCTCTTACGAAGAAAAGAATCTATTTTCAAGAGATTCTCCTCTATGCTTTTTACCTTCTCCGTAATTGCAAACAATCTCGCATTTTCCCTCATCACCGTTTTAAGCTCTTCCGTTAACATATCCCTTTCCTTTTCAAGGGAAGCGACTTTCTGATCCAGCTTATAGATACCGAAGGAGGCAATTGCTATATAGGAAAATATGCCTATGGTGAAAATAAGGAAAACTTTAAAGAGAGATTTCCTTATACGAAATGACTTTATCCTTTTACCGTCATAACCGACCACAAGTATAGTCCAATATTTGTCTTTCATTGCCCGCCTCCTGATACATTATAATAGATCGGCGTAATCCTTAAAGCATGAACTTTTCGTGAAACTAATCAACAGATAGAATGGACAGGAAGGCTTCCTGAGGCAATTGAACTTTACCGAACTGTTTCATCCTTTTTTTACCTTCCTTTTGTTTTTCAAGCAGTTTCTTTTTCCTCGTTACATCACCGCCGTAACATTTGGCGGTAACATTAGCCCTTAAGGGAGGTATCCTCTCGGAAGCGATTATCTTATTTCCTATTCCCGCCTGTACATTTACTTCAAAAAGCTGGCGAGGTATAACCTCTTTTAACTTCTCCACTATCTGCCTTGCCCTTCTATAAGCCTTATCCCTGTGCACTATAAAGGACAAGGCATCAACAGGTTGCTTATTTAAAAATACATTAAGCCTTACAAGATCTTCCTTCCTGTAGCCTATGATTTCATAATCGTAAGAGGCAAAACCCCTTGAAAGAGTTTTTATTTTATCGTGGAAATCCATTATTATCTCAGAAAGGGGCAACTCATACTCCAGAACAACCGTATTCTTATCCATATATGAAAAATTCTTCTGAATTCCCCTCTTCTCCTGACACAACTGCATTATAGAACCTACATACTCTGAAGGTACTATAATCGTAACCTTAGCAAAGGGTTCTTCTATATATTCAACAAGCCCCATATTATCGGGCAGTTCGGAAGGATTCCTTATCTCCCTTATCTCATCCTTGTGCTTCAGCTTTATTCTGTAAACAACATTGGGAGCGGTGGTTATCATGTTAATCCCGTACTCTCTTTCCAATCTCTCCTGAACTATCTCCATGTGCAACAATCCGAGGAATCCTACTCTGAAACCCATACCGAGGGCGGGCGAACTTTCCGGCTCAAAGTAAACGGAAGCATCATTTATTGCATATTTTTCAAGGGCATCCCTCAACTCCTCATATGTTGTATCTCCGGTAGGATATATACCCGCAAATACAACGGGTTTCGCGGGCTTGAATCCGGGAACAGGTTTATCAACAGGATTTTTTGCATCGGTTATTGTATCCCCCACCCTTATATCCCTTACATCCTTTATGGAAGCGGAAATGTATCCCACATCCCCAGCGGACAGTTTCTCCAATTTCTTCATAAAAGGCATCTGGGCACCCACTTCTGTAACCTCAAACTCTTTACCCGTTGAAAACAACCTTATCTTAGTACCGGGTCTAACCTCTCCGCTGAATATTCTCACAAAGGCAACCGCACCCCTGTAGGGGTCATAGTAAGAATCAAATATAAGAGCCTTGAGCCTGTTATCGTCTTCTTTTTTGGGCGGGGGTATTCGCTTAATTATAGCCTCAAGTATTTCTTTTATACCTATACCTTCCTTGGCGGATGCGAGTATAATCTCAGAAGGATCCAACCCCAATATGTCCTCAATTTGTTTTGAAACCCTCTCTATATTTGCGGAAGGTAAATCTATCTTGTTTATTACGGGTATTATTACAAGATCCTCTTCCACCGCCTTCCAAAAGTTAGCAACTGTTTGCGCCTCTATGCCCTGAGTAGCATCAATGAGAAGTAAGGCACCCTCGCATGCGGCAAGAGCCCTTGAAACCTCATAAGAAAAATCCACATGACCGGGCGTATCTATAAGATGCAATGTATAAGTTTCTCCGTCATCCGCCTTATAGTACATCTTTACCGCTTGAAGTTTTACGGTTATACCCCTTTCCCTTTCAACCTCAAGCGTATCAAGAAGTTGTTCTCTCTTTTCCCTTTCAGAAATGGTTCCTGTAAATTCAAGGAGACGATCTGCAAGGGTTGATTTACCGTGATCAACATGAGCTATTATTGAAAAGTTCCTTATATTATTCAAGCCCATAAGATAAAAGATATGTTATTTACTTTGTAAAGCAGCTATCCTTTTATCTATTTCTTCAACTTCCCTTTTAAGATTCTCAACTTCCTTCATAATCTTAGGACAATAATATATTTGACCCTTTGAAATATACCTTGCCTTCTTTTTTAACTCCTCTATCCTCCTTTTCAACTTCCTTCTGTCACTTTTATAATACTTAATGAGAACCTGCCTTGCTACTTCCCTTAGATCCTTGTCGTACCATCTGAGTAGTCTTTTCAATCTTCTCCTCTCCTTTGTCCCTGCATTGAATGCCAGAATAGAAATTTCCCCTTCCCCGCTATTGTAAATTTCCTCCATTACCTTTAAAAAGGAACCTTGAAGTTTCCTTTTTTCACCGTTAACCTTTATCCACATCTCCATAGTGGACACCTCCGTGGAAGGAGTAGTATATTATACAAAGTTTTACAGAAAGTGTTAACATACTTTTATCCACGAGAAACCAAATAAGAAAGGAGGAGGTTATGGGAAGGTTAATCTTTGATTTAAGGGATCATAAAATTTATATGTTCCCTGAACATTCCCCTAAGGATGCGATTCAAAGCAATCAATACCTGATCATTCACGGAGGAAAAGCGGTTCTTCTTGACCCAGGAGGAAACAGAACCTACCACAGACTCTTTGAGGATATATCCTCAATTATAAACCCCAAGGAAGATCTTGAATACATAATCCTTTCCCACCAAGATCCAGACATAGTGGCATCCTTGAACGGCTGGCTTATGACCACCAAAGCTTACGCTGTAATATCAAAATTATGGACAAGGTTTATACCTCACTTCGGTTTAAACTCATGGCTTGAAGGAAGGATCATTTCTGTTGGTGATGAAGGATGCATAATCAATCTTTCGGATTTAAACCTTTTTGTCTTACCCGCACACTTTTTACATTCGCCAGGAAATTTCCAAGTTTATGATCCCCTTTCAAAAACTCTCTTTTCGGGAGATCTGGGAGCGTCAGTGGGTATGGATTACCTTGAAACTGACAATATTGAAAGCCACATAAAGTATATGGAAGGTTTTCACAAAAGATATATGGCTTCAAACAAGGTATGCAGATTGTGGGCAAAGATGGTAATGGAATTAGATATAGAGAGGATAGCACCCCAGCACGGTGCAATAATTGAAGGGAAAGAAGCAGTTAAAGGTTTTATAGAATGGATTAAAAACCTAAGATGCGGTGTGGATCTGCTTGCGGAGAATGACTTCAGATTGCCAACAATTCATTTAAGAAACATTTTTGCCCTTAACGGTTAACTCTTCAATAAGTTCAAGAGCTTTCAAGGAAGATCCATAGTCCGCTACACCTTTCCAAGCTATATCGTAGGCTGTTCCGTGATCCGGAGAAACACGTAGTATAGGTAAACCGAGTGTCATATTTACACCTTTATGGAAGGAAAGTAGCTTAAAGGGTATAAGTCCCTGATCATGATACATACAAAGATAAACATCATACTCTTCCCTTTTTAAAAAGGCTGTGTCCGGAGAGAGGGGACCCTCTACCGTAAACCCCTTCCTTTTAAAATCTTCAATTACAGGATATATAACCTCTATTTCCTCCCTTCCTATCTCACCCCCTTCTCCCGCATGAGGGTTAAAACCCAAAACCCCTACCCTCGGTCTAAGTCCGAACCACTTACCGAATTCATCAAAGATTAAGTCTATTTTTTCCCTGATATTTTCCTCATTAATATATGAAGACACGGAAGAAAGGGAGATGTGATCTGTTAACAGCACAACCTTCAATTCGTCCGAATACATCATCATCGCATAATTTTTTACTCTGAAAACATGAGCCAAATACTCCGTATGACCTCTGTATCCAAAACCCGCCCTGTTAGCCCAAAATTTACTGATAGGCATTGTAAGCAGTGCATCTATGTTTCCGTAAACACCATCAACAACTGCCCTTGCAAGGTA
>WFPJ01000044.1 GCA_015487615.1 Aquificales bacterium
GCTTTTAGGTATTTTATTTAATTCTTAAATTTATTATAATAGATTTTCTGTAATTGTCAAGAGGATATCCTAAGAATGAAAATAGCCCTGTCCACAGATCTTTATGAACTTACAATGGCTCAGAGTTATCTTGAACACGGTAAAAAAGGAAAAGCTGTATTCAGTCTTTTCGTAAGAAAACTACCTCCCAACAGGAATTTTCTTATATCCTGCGGTCTGGAAACACTCATTGAACATTTAGACAATTTTGTTTTTGACAAAGAATCACTCCTTTATCTAAAAAGCCTTGGTATATTTAAAGATTTCTTCCTTGATTACTTAGAAGAGTACAGAGTAAAAGCAAATATATATGCGGTACCCGAAGGCAGAATAGTATTTGAAAATGAACCCATAGTTCAGATAGAAGGTACTCTCCCAGACGTTCAGATTCTTGAGACCGTTGTAATAAATGTTATACATTTCCAGACGGTTGTAGCTTCAAAAGCTGTAAGAAGTTTTTTGGTATCAAAAGGTAAAGCCCTTGTTGACTTCGGGTTAAGGAGGGCACACACCCTTGAAGCGGGTCTTTTTGCAGCAAGGGCTTCATATATAGGTGGATTTGTAGGAACATCAAACCTTGAAGCGGGCAGGAAATTCGGCATACCCGTTTACGGTACGGTAGCCCACTCCTATATAATGATATTTGATAAGGAGGAGGAAGCCTTCAAAGCCTTCGCAAAAAGTTTTCCGGAAAGGGCAATACATCTTATAGATACTTATGACACATTAAAGGCAATAGATAAGGTAATACACCTTGTCAAGGAGGGAATGCCCGCGGTGGGAGTTAGAATTGACAGTGGTAATATTCCCTATCTTACCCAGGAGGTAAGGAGAAGACTTAAAGAGGCAGGGCTTGAACATATAAAGATAATAGTCAGCGGAGGTGTAGATGAATACAAGATAGAAGAGTGGTTAAAAAATGGAGCGGAAATAGATGCCTTCGGTGTGGGGACAAAGTTCATAACATCAGCGGACCATCCTTACTTAGATATTGCTTATAAACTTGTAGAGTATGAAGGAATACCAAAATATAAAACAAGTCCTGGAAAGGAAACCTTCCCCTATAAGAGACAAATCTTTAGAACTTATAATGAGGCTGGTAAGATGAATAAAGATTTTGTTCTCATCTACGGAAAGGAACGGGAAGGTGAAAAACTAGTTGAAGAGATAATGAGAGATGGCTCATTGGTTTACAAATTTCCCCCTCTTAAGGAAATAAGGGACATAGCTATGAACGAGTTAGAAAAACTACCCGATCATTTAAAAGAATTGAAGAAGGCTGATTATGAGGTTATTATTGAATAAAGAAGTGCCCGTAGCTCAGCTGGATAGAGCGTGGGTCTCCGGAACCCAAGGTCGCGGGTTCAAGTCCCGCCGGGCACAAAAGAAAAGATGAAGCTACTTGAGATTATAGAGGAAAAACTTCTTGAGGAGCTTGATCCTAAGGTAAAGCTTGTCCTTGAAACGGGCAAGTACCTTATTGAAGGAGGAGGTAAGAGAATAAGACCCCTTATAACCTCTCTTTCATGTGGTATGTGCGGTGGAGATCCAGAAGAGGCAATACCGCTCGGCATAGGAATAGAGTATATACACGCAGCTTCTCTACTTCACGATGATGTAGTTGATGGGGCAGAAAGCAGGAGGGGAAAACCTTCAGCCAATCTTGTTTTCGGAAACGGTATAGCGGTTCTTACAGGTGATTTTATGTACGCAAAAGCTTTGAACATTTTCGCAACCCACGGAGATATTATTATGATAAAGATAGTAAGTAAATCAGTTATGGAAATGGCTCAAGCCCAAGTTCTTGAATTATCAAAGATAGGTGAGATAATTGACAGCGATACATACTTTAAAATAATTGACGGTAAAACATCCTCCCTCTTCGGTGCAAGTATGGCTGTGGGAGGACTAAAGGCGGGTTATGAAGACTGGAATACACTTTACGAGATAGGTATAAGAATAGGTAGAGCCTTTCAGATCATTGACGATGTACTTGATTATGAAGGAAATCCGGAAAAACTCGGGAAACCAACAAGTAACGACCTCAGAGAGGGCAAAGTAACTTATCCTTTGATAAGTGTTATGGACAAAATACCCAATGATTTGATAAGGGAGGTTATAGAGGAAATAAATCCGGATCCCGAAAAAATAGAGGAGCTTAGGAACCTGGTAATAGAAAAGGGAGGCACTGTTAAGGCAAGGAATCTAGCAAAGGAAGAAGTCAACAAAGCAATGAACTTACTTGAAGTATTCCCTGATAGCATATACAAGGAGGAAGTGGCAAGTATTATTGAATTTGTTATAGGAAGAGAACTTTAAAGATGCTAAAGGGCATACTGGGGGGCTTTATACTAATCTTCCTTTCCTTTCTACTTTTTCATCTTACAGAAACTTCAACAACCAACAAGAAGAGTATGATAAGACTTAAACCGGAAGAATTTAACATAAAAAAGGGTAAAAAGGGAGGCGTATTAAAATTCATCTTGAACGGTGACCCTAAAACCTTGAATCCTGCCTTGGCTCAAGAAACAACATCAACTAATGCTATAGGGGATCTTTTCCTCGGACTTACACGGATAAATCTAAAAACAATGGAGGTTGAACCCGCCCTTGCGGAAAGGTGGGAAGTTTCAGAAGATGGAAAGGTATGGATATTTTTTCTTAGAAAGGATGTAAGGTGGAGCGACGGCGTTCCTTTTACCGCGGACGATGTGGTGTTCACATATAACCAGATATATTACAACGATGAAATACCTTCAACCGCAAGGGATATACTGACGGTAAATGGAAAGAAGATAAAGGTAGAAAAGATTGATAAGTACACTGTAAAGTTTACCCTTCCTGATAAATTCGCACCATTCCTTAGGGCTGTGGGAGAACCTATATTACCGAGGCATAAGCTTGAAAAGTATGTTAAAGAAGGGACATTTAACTCCGCTTGGAATGTTAATACACCCCCTTCCGAGATAGTAGGGACCGGTCCTTACATTATCAAGGAATATGTAAAAGGTCAAAAAATAGTTTATGAAAAGAATCCTTTTTATTATGAAAAGGATGTACCCTATATTGAAAAGAAAATAGGCATTATCGTACAAGACCCCGATACCGCCCTTTTAAAGTTTTCAAGAGGCGAGGTTGATATAATTGGTGTGAGGATTCAGGATCTCCAATATGTTTTTAACATAAATAAGGATATAAAGATATTTGATCTCGGTTCAACACCTTCTACGACCTTCCTCGTATTTAATCAGAATCCTAACGCAAAAATACCAAAATATAAACTGAAGTGGTTCAGAAACAGGATATTCAGAAGGGCAATATCGCACGCCATAGATAGAGAGGGAATATGCTACCTTGTTTACAACGGACTTGCAAAACCCCTTTATACCCCTATAACGGAGGCAAACAGACCCTATTATATTGAAGGGTACTATCCGAAGTTTGAGTACGATCTTGAAAAGGCAAGATCATTACTTGAAAGCATAGGATTCAAGGACAGGGACGGAGACGGTTACTTGGAAGATGAGGAAGGGCATACCCTAGAGTTTACACTCCTAACCAATGCAGGAAACAAAGAGAGGGAAACAATAGGAAACATAATAAAGGAAGACCTTAAAAAGATAGGGATAAAGGTAAACTTTCTGCCTGTGGATTTTAACAGTTTAGTCTCAAGGCTTACATCACCGCCCTACGAATGGGAAGCGGTAATAATAGGGCTTACTGGGTCCATGGATCCCCACTTCGGCAGAAATGTATGGCACTCTTCCGGACTGCTACATATGTGGAATCCGAGACAAGAAAAACCCTCAACCGACTGGGAAAGGAAAGTTGATGAATTATTTGATAGGGGAGCGGTTGAGCTTGATCCAAAAAAGCGCGTGGAAATCTACAGGAAGGCCTTCAAGATAATCACAGAAGAGCAACCCATGATATTTATAGCAACACCTAAAAGTATCATGGCTGTTTATGATAAGTTTGAAAATGTATTTCCTACAGTATGGGGATGGTATAAAGATGAATACGTGTTTGTAAAATAAATTCACTTTTCCTTAGGCATCTGTTCAATATATATGGATCTGCTCGGGAATGCAAAGGATGCTCCATTCTTTTCAATTATCTCCATTATCTTCAAATTTACATCCTCCCTTATGGCAAGATACTCTGACCAAACTGCGGTATTCGTAAAACAGTAAATAAATATATTGAGAGAACTGTCTCCGAAATCGGTAAAGTAAACCATAAGAAGCTGATCCTTGGCTATACCTGGATGATTCTTCAACATCTCCCTTATATCCCTTAGGATGTTAACCATCTGCTCCCTTGTTGTACTGTATGTAACACCTATGGTCATCTTTATCCTTCTTACATTTCTTCTTGAGAAGTTTTCAAGGGATTGATTTGCAAGCACCTGGTTGGGTATAACTATAAGACTCTTTTCAAAGCTCCTTATCTTTGAAGTTCTCAAACCTATATCCTCAACAATACCCTCAACATCCCCTATTTTTACCCAATCTCCCACCTTCATGGATTTATCTATAAGGACTGTCAACCCGCCAAAAAGATTTGCAGCCGTGTCCTTTGCTGCGAGAGCAAAGGCAAGACCGCCTATACCTAGGGACGCAAGCAAGGCGCTAACATTTATACCCCATTCTTGAAGTATAGCAACACCTCCTACTACTATAACAAATGCCTTGGTTATCTTTATTAAAAATCCTCCTACTTCCTTAGCAAACTCCTTTCCGAATTTTTCCGCAAATCTGTAAAAGTGCCCCTCAAATGCAACTACGGAATTGTACAACGCCCAAGAAATGACAAATATTACAAGTGTTTTAAATACCGCAGAGACTATTCCGTATTCAATACCTACAATCCTTAAGGCAATATACACACCCCCTACCACTATGAGAAAACTGACCGGTTTGGAAACTATATTAAGAAGTATGTCGTCTATTTCAGTCTCAGTCCTTGCAGTTAATCTCTTTATTGACTTTATAACGAAGAATATAAAAAGCTTTCTAAGTATCAAAAAAGAAAAGAATACAAAGAGAGAAAGGGCTAATTTGTAAAGTGGAACACCGAATATAACATAGTTAAGGAGATTTTGTATCCTTTCCAGAGAAGCCCATATATCTCCCATGTATCTTTAAGATTATACTACCGCTTCTCCTCTATTCTTCCTATACCGTATTTCTCCATTAATTTATAAACGGTCGGTCTGCTTACGCCGAGAAGAGCAGCTATTTTACTTACATTTCCTGAAGATATCCTGAATGCTCTTTCAAGCAACTCCTTTTCAAGCTTGTTTATATTCTCCTCAAGGTTAAGATTTACACCTTCACCCCCATTAACACATAGGGTATCAACGTTTATGCTTAAATCGTCCACGTCTATGTACTCACCTTTTGCAAGAACACAAGCTTTTCTTACTACATTTATAAGCTCTCTCACATTGCCAGGCCATGTATAATTTTTGATAGCTTCAAGAGCCCTGTCCGTAAATCCCTTTATATTTTTGTTAAGTTCTTTGGCGGACTTCTCCAGAAAATATTGTGCCATTATGATAACATCGTCACCCCTTTCCCTTAGAGGAGGTAGTTTTATTGTTAGCACGTTGAGTCTATAGTATAGATCTTCCCTGAATCTACCTTCCTTAACAGCCCTTTCCAGATCTACATTAGTGGCTGCAATAATTCTTACATCCGCCTTAAGAGTCTTTGTACCACCCAGTCTTTCAAAGCTGTAGTCTTGAAGGAATCTAAGCAATTTACTTTGAATATCCAAAGGCATATCCCCTATCTCATCAAGGAATAGGGTACCGCCGTCCGCAAGCTCCACCTTTCCCTG
The DNA here is from genome assembly GCA_015487615.1 of Aquificales bacterium. Lineage (GTDB taxonomy): Bacteria > Aquificota > Aquificia > Aquificales > Aquificaceae > WFWF01. The sequence goes on from WFPJ01000044.1 coordinate 5,884, forward strand.
CTTGGTCTTATATGCACCGGTAAACGCACCCTTTTCATAGCCGAACAACTCAGCTTCCAACAAATCAGGAGGAACCGCAGTACAATTTATAGCTATAAAAGGTTTATTCCTCCTCAGACTTCTTTCATGTATTGCCCTCGCGGTAAGTTCCTTACCCGTTCCAGTCTCTCCCGTTATGAGAACAGGATAATCGGTTGTAGCATACTTCCTTATCAACTTAAAAACCTCTTTCATTGGTTTACTAGTACCTATAAATTCAACATCCTCTTCCTTTTTTATACCCCCATTCTCCTCAACAACCTTGCTTATAAGCTTTCCCAACCTGAATTCTTTAAGGGCTCTCACAATATGAACATTGGTAAAGTCAAGATTCATACCACAACCTTTGCACATCTTAGAATCACCGTTAAGAGACGCCTTGCAGTAGGGACATATGCCCGTCCTTTCTATCTCTCTTGTAAGAAATTCTCCTATAGTTTCCGCTATAAACTCATCATCTTCATTAAAGAGTATTACCGCATGGTCCCCACCGGTTCTGAAAATCTTTCCTTTTAAAACAGTTTCTTTATCCAAATCTATATGTATGCTAACCTCTTGAAAATTCTTACATAGATCCAAAAATTTATTTTGTACTTTTACTGCAAAAAGGGAAAGGTCAATTGCTGGTAGATCAATCTGATTACCATTACAATTAATTTTTATTGTGCCTTTGTAATATATGCGAGGTGCTACTCTCATGTCAGCCCCCCTGCTCCTTTTACTCTATCTCTAAAATTATATTATCATATAATTCATCGCAACCATGGATGTGCTCGTTATAGATTTAGAAGGTACTTCTCAAGAGATAACGGAAGGGCTAAGGAAGGTTATAAGGGAAATTGAGGAAAATGGTAACGAGATAGTTGATATAAAAGTAGCATATTCTAGGGAACACGGAGTTGATGGCTTCGTCATAGTCTACACTATTCTTTACAGAAAAAAATGAAAATAATAAAGGTAAGGGTAAAGCCGGGTGCAAAAAAGAATATGATAAGAGAAATGGAAGGAGATATAAGCCTTGAGATATGGGTGAAAGAGAGGGCGGAAAAGGGGAAAGCAAACAAGATACTTATTGAATTGCTCTCCGAATTCTTTTCATGCGGTAAGGAAGATATTGAAATAATAAGGGGGGAAAGATCACGGATAAAAACTATAAGGATAGGAAAATGATAAAGGTTGTACCAGTAGGACCATTAAGTGTTAACTGTTCAATAGTGGTTGATGAGGAAAGCGGTGAGGCACTTATAGTTGATCCTGGTAGTGAAGGAGAAAAAATAATAGAAAGTCTCAACGGTTTAAAACCCAAGGCTATAGTTAACACTCACGGACACATAGACCATGTGGGTCAGGTGGGTGTTATAAAAGAGTACTTTGATATTCCTTTCTATCTACATAAAGAAGATGTATTTCTGCTTAAGGACGAAATATGGCAGGGTTTCGGTTCCTATGTGGGGGCGGTGCCTTGCCCTGAACCAGATGATTATATAAAAGATGGAGACACGGTAAAGGTAGGGGAAACCATATTAAGGGTTATACACACCCCCGGTCATACACCGGGCGGGTGTTGTTTTTATATTGAAGAAAAGGAGATACTTATAGCAGGGGATCTGCTCTTTAAAGGGGGTATAGGGAGGTGGGATTTGCCGGGAGGTAACTTTGAAGAGATAAAAAGATCTTTAAAGAAAATCTTTTCCATGTTGCCCGATGAAACGGTTGTTATATGCGGTCATAATGAGGAGACAACCATAGGGGATGAAAAAAGATTTAATCCCTTCCTGCGGGAAATACTCTAATTACATGTTTCTCAAAGCCTTATCCGCATCCCTGTAAAGCTGATAAGCCCCCACCTTTTTTGCAATATCTCTTGAAAGCTTCATATACTTTTTGGCAAGGAATATCGCCCCTGTATCTCTATAAATAAGAGCAAGATATTTGTAAGCTACAGCCTCCCAATATTTATCCTTGTATTTTCTCACGATTTTAAGACCTTCGTTTATCTCTCTTTTAGCCTTTTTAAGTCTCCCCTTTTTCCACAGGATATACCCTTTGTTAAGTCTGTATATACCCTCATCAAGCCCAGAACCTTCACCGTAGTATATAGCCTTTTCTATAAGCTCCTCCGCCTTATCAAGTTTGTCCCTTTCCGCATATATGAGAGCAAGATTATTATAGGTGGAAGCAACGGATACGGAACTTCTGGGATATTTAAGGGACTCCTCATAGTAAAGGATTGCATTGTTAATATCACCCACCCTCTCATAAAGGGAAGCTATGTTGTTGAGGGCAATACCTACAGCCTCAAGGTTGCCCGAACCCTTGGCTATCTCAAGGTAAAAGAGATTATAAATCAAGGCATGGGAAAGATCTCCCACCTCTTCGTAAAGAATGCCGAGCCAGTGATATACGAGATTAAGTTGGGCAAGATTTTTTGCCTTAACCTCCGCAATTTTGAAACAATTTAAAGATCTGTTTATATAACCTCTTTTGTAAAGAACCATCCCGTGGCATATATAAGAATAGGCGTTATCCGGCTTCTCTTTTATAGCCCTTTTTGACCAAAATTCTGCCTTTTTTATATTACCGTCCTTATAGTATTCAAAACAGTTAAATATCGGGTCCTCTTCCGCTGATGCAAGGAAGGGAAAGATTAAAATAAGAAGCAGTATCACCTTATAACTTCCCATTCCGTGATAAGCTGATGTCCTCTCTTAAAATGTGACCTTAATCTTAAATTCATTACATTTTTGAGGCTTTTAAATCCTTCTCCGCCCACGAGGGTAGGTACATTTTCGCCCCCCACAATAACGGGAAGATGAATTAGTCTTACCTCATCAACAAAACCCCTTTTTATAAACTCCCAGTTGATGGAAGACCCCCCCTCAACCATAAGGCTGTTTATTCCCCTGCTGTAAAGGATGGGAAGAAGCTCTTCAAAATCTACAAGATCCTCACCCGCGAATATTATCTCCGCACCTTTATCTCTTATCTTCTTTATTCTTTCCTCAGGTGCCCTTTTTGTGGTCACAATTATAGTTTTAGCATCCGATGAAAAGATGTTAGCATCAAGGGGTACATTGGCGGTTGAACATGGTATTATCCTTATGGGATTTTTGCCCTCAACATACCTTACCGTCAGGCTGGGATTATCCGTTCTTACCGTCTCACAACCCACCATTATACCGTCAACCTTTGCCCTTATCTCATGAAGATATCTATAAGCTTCTTGATCCATCAGACTCATAAGCTCCTTGCTGGATGCACCCCTATATAGGGTAAGTTTTCCGTCAACGGTTACTTCGGAGACTATAATTACATAAGGTCTATTCATATTCCCTTCCATAGCGTTTGAATAAATAGTTTATCCTCATCATAAGTGAAAGTAGGGTAAGAAAGGTAATAACCTTTATTCCGAAACTTAGACCGAATGGCAGTTTCATAAATTCAAAAAGAGAAAACACAAGTATTGCTATATGTGTTTCCGGTCGCCCGAAAAAGCCCGTGTTTTCTAAAGGATCCTCAATTTTACCTTTTATCCTCTCCGAATACCCTATTTCCGCATAAACAACGGGTTTTATGAAAGAGTGAAGCATAGAAGATGTTACAGCAAGCAATGCTATGAAGGGTGAAGAGTAAGCAAGTCCTATGGAACCGAGGACAAGTCCGTCAACCCATTTATCCGCAATCCAGTCAAAAACCGCCCCGAATTTTGAAGCCTTATCATTAAGTCTTGCAACCATACCGTCAGCAAGATCAAGAATACCAGAAATGGCAAGAAGTACCGCACCCGCAAAGGGTTTATGGTGATAGAAAAAGTAGGCGGATACTGAACCCAATATAAGGGATGCAAGGGTTATAAGATTGGGCGGTATCTGAAATCGGGCAGCCGCCATACCGACGGGTGCATAGACTTTCTTTAAGTATTCCCTTTTACTCGTCAGATTCATTTCAGCTCCTTAGAGGTTATCCAAGGCATCATTTCTCTCAGTTTTCTCCCTACCCTCTCAATTTGGTGTTCCCTGTCCCTGTTGAGCAGTGCATTGAAGACCGGTCTGCCTGCCTGATTTTCAAGCACCCATTCCCTTGCAAACTCTCCCTTTTGAATCTCTTCAAGCATTTCTTCCATTAAGGGTAACACCGCCTTGTAAATTCTTTCACCCCTTGTTACATCTCCGTATTTGGCGGTGTCGGATATGGAATACCTCATACCAGATATACCGTATTGATATATAAGATCAACTATTAATTTAAGTTCGTGAAGACATTCAAAATAAGCAACCTCCGGTTGATATCCCGCCTTTACCAATGTTTCAAAACCCGCCTTTATAAGGGCGGTTACACCTCCGCAAAGGACAGCTTGTTCGCCGAACAGATCCGTTTCGGTCTCCTCTTTAAAGGTAGTCTCTATAACACCAGCCCTCGTAGCCCCTATACCTTTTGCATATGCAAGAGCCTTCTCAAGACATATACCCGAAGCATCCTGATGAACAGCAACCAAAGCGGGGACACCTTTCCCCTCTTCATACATCCACCTTACCAGATGCCCAGGTCCTTTGGGGGCAACCATAAATACATCCACATCCTTAGGGGGTACTATTTGATGGAAATGTATGTTAAAGCCGTGGGCAAAGGCAAGGGTCTTTGTCTCATCAAGATAAGGTTCAACATCCCTTTTGTATATCTGTGGTTGAACGGTGTCGGGAACGAGGAACATTATTATGTCCGCTTCCCTTGCAACCTCGGAAGGGGTAAGAACCTTAAAGCCGTCCGCCTCAGCTTTCCGCCTTGACTTGCTCCTTTCATGCAATCCTATAATAACTTCAAGACCGCTATCCCTTAAGTTAAGGGCATGGGCATGACCCTGACTGCCGTAACCCAGAATACCTATCTTCTTCCCCACCAGAACATTTAGATGGGTATCATCATCGTAATAAATCTTTGCCATTTAAAAACCCCCGACAATTTCAATTTTAAAATTATATCAATCCTGAGGGTTTTCTTCCCATCCCAATTCCCTTTTCATAGCTATCTTCCCTGTCCTTGCCATCTCTTTGATACCGAAGGGTTTTAAAAGTTCCACTATTGCCCTTATCTTGTCCTCATCACCCGTAACCTCAACGGTATATGTCTCCTGAGATACATCAACAACCTTACCCCTGAATATCTCCGTTATCCTCAACACCTCATCCCTTGCCCTTGCGGTGGGCGTATGAACTTTTATAAGAACGAGTTCCCTTTCAACATGAGGAATATCTGTAAGATCCCTTACCTTAATAGTATCTATAAGTTTCCTTAGCTGTTTAACCACCTGATCTATCACTATATCATCCCCTATTATCTCTATTGTCATTCTTGAAATACCCTTTTCATGCGTCTCACCCACACTCAAACTCTCTATATTGTATCCTTTACCCGCTATAAGAGTAGCTATCCTTGCAAGAACACCGAATTCATTTCTTACGGTTACATTTATTATGTGTTTCCTTGTTGCACCTTTACGAACTTCCCTTACCTTTCTCGTTTCAATAACGGTAAATTCACTCATACAGATACCCCCTTATCCCACAAGATACATGGTTTCAACATCTGGGCTTTTACCATCCTCAAGAATCATATCCCTGTAAGATTTTCCTGCTGGTACCATCGGGAACACATTCTCTTCTCTGTCAACATGGAAATCCATGATAACAGGTCTGTCTTCTATCCTCATTGCTTCTTCCAGAATCTCCCTAACTTCCGAAGGCTTTTCCGCCCTGAATCCTACCGCACCGCATGCTTCCGCAAGTTTAACAAAATCAGGTTGAACACTAAGATCAACCTCAGAGTACCTTTTATCATAAAAGAGCTCCTGCCATTGCCTCACCATTCCGAGATACCCGTTGTTTATAATGGCAACCTTTACGGGTATCCTATAATGGACAGCTGTTATCACCTCCTGCATGGTCATAACAAAAGAACCGTCACCGTCCACCACAAAGACTGGAATATCGGGTCTTCCTATCTTCGCGCCTATCCCAGCGGGTAAACCAAATCCCATAGTACCAAGTCCACCAGAGTTTATAAACTGTCTGGGAAAAGAAAACTTATAAAACATCGCAGCCCACATCTGGTGTTGCCCCACTCCCGCGGAAAGTATGGCTTCTCCTCGCGTAACCTCATATATCTGTTCTATTACATACTGGGGTTTTATTACCTTGTCCGAATTTTTATAAGTAAGGGGATACATCTTCTTCCACTTATTTATCTGTTCAAGCCATTCCTCTCTCTCCTTTGGATATAATATCTTTGCACCCTTCCTTTTTATCTCTTCCAAAATCTTATTAAGTACTATCTTTACATCCCCCACTATGGGTACATCAACGATTATGTTCTTTGATATGGAAGCAGGATCTATATCAATATGGATTATCTTTGCATTGGGTGCAAACTCCTCTACTTTTCCCGTTACTCTATCATCAAATCTTGCTCCCACCGCTATAAGAAGATCGCAGTTATAAACAGCCATATTAGCGTAGTAGGTGCCGTGCATACCCAACATCCTGAGTGAAAGGGGATGATCTTCGGGAAAGGCACCTTTACCCTGAGTAGTTGTTGTTACAGGTATATTCATAAGCTCAGCAAGTTCAACAAGTTCATCCTGTGCCTCCGCATTAACAGCACCTCCGCCTACATAAAGTACTGGTTTCTTCGCCTCTATCATCAGTTTAACAGCCTTTTTTATCTGTTGGGGATTCCCCGTCAGATGAGGTTTATATCCTATAAGGGAACTTACAGCCTCTTCCTTTGAAGGTATGGGAACATCAGAAAGTTGCTGTGTTATATCCTTCGGAAGATCTATAACAACCGGACCGGGCCTCCCGGTTCTGGCTATATGAAATGCCTGCCTTATTATATAGGGAAGATCCTCAACCCTTTTAACGAGAAAACTGTGTTTGGTTATAGGTCTTGTTATACCTATTATATCCACCTCTTGAAAGGCATCGTTACCTATAAGATGCAAAGGCACCTGGCCTGTTATGAACACTGTTGGGACCGAATCCATATAAGCGTCCGCTATTGGGGTTACGAGGTTGGTAGCCCCAGGTCCTGAAGTTACCATCGCTACACCAACCTTGCCCGTAGCTTTGGCGTAACCCTCCGCCATGTGACCCGCACCCTGTTCATGACGTGCTAGTATATGTTTTATACCGCCCATCCTGTAAAGGGCATCATACACCTCCATAATGGCTCCACCGGGCAATCCGAAGATGTATTCAACACCTTCCTCTATGAGTGTCTCTATTACAATATCAGCACCCTTTCTTGACATAAAACAGACCTCCAACTTATATTAAAACACGAAAATAAAGGGACTATATAATATAAGCTTCCCTCCCCCTCCGAAAAGCCCCAATTTCATTGACAGTTGCTAAAGTTCAATGTAACCGTAGTACCATCGTCACCATTTTCCGGAGATTCCACAGTACCGTTAACATTAAAGGATGCGGGTGATGTGGGATTGCAAGAATAATAAGGTACACCAACCAATCCTGACTTATTGCATAAAGTACCGAGTGTATAGTTACCGCTACTGTCTGTATAATCCGAATATTCCATACATGGATATGTACTGCAGTACCAAATGTACCAGTCACCACCTAAACCGAGGTGAACCGTTGTTCCGGTTATAGGCTGGGAAGATTGATCGGTAACAGAACCTGTTACCTTACACTCTGCCACATCTACCGTACCCATATTTACGGTCTTCCCATCATCAGAAACTTCCCGGTAGTTTACAGAACCATCAACCTTAAATTTGTCTATATACCTTATGTCTGGATCGCTTGTGAAAACACCGTAGGACATGTCAATCTCAGATTCAACACCACAGAGTATGGGTAATCTGTATGCACCGTTGTTGTCCGTTTTCATAGAAGATGTGTAATATCTGTTATTTTGCAACGATATCAAAGCAACAGCGTCAACGTCCGCCCCCGCAAGATCCTTATTGAGAACATTGGAGTCTGTAAATCTACCCTCAACAAAACAAGGTGCTATATCAAAATCATTTAATCTTGCAACACTACCGTCATCGTAAGTCTCGTCCTTATTTATTGTTCCGTCAACCTTCACATAAAGGTGTGTATTAACCGAGCAGTTACACGGTCCTGTAGTTTCCTCTTTAACAACATACAATGTTTCATCAGAATTACAATCCACCCTTACCCTGAAATATCCGTTGGCATCTGTAGATGTAGGGCCTATTCCGGTTGCGCTTAGTATATTTACACCTTCTATGGGACTTCCGTCAAAGAGGATTCTGCCCTCCGCATAACATGTGGTTAAGGTTATATCAACAACAGCAACGGATCCGTCATCCGAATTCTCGTTACCATTAACACTTCCGTTTACATTAAAGCTGAAAGGACCTAAGGAGTAATTCACATATATGTTAAGATCCCTGTTACAAGGTACCTTTGCTGAATAACTACCCTGTTCATCTGTTGTAGCAAAAGCATGGAAGCTAGTACCTTCAATGTCAATAATAACATAAGCTAAAGGATTACCGTTTTGATCCGTAACCCTCCCCTTAACCTCACAAACTTTGTCCTGATCTATGTTTATCGTACATCTGCAACCCTCTACAAATTTTACTACTGGAGAATTTGTCTCCTTACATATAGGACTTATAGTCCATTCATTCTTAGGATTGTAATAAGAGATAATGCCGTTCTCGGGAGACCCGTAAGTAATTGTGCGGAGAATTGTCCTTCCCGTTGAAGGCGATGTAAAGCCGGAAGTATATTCTATGTTTCCATTTTCGTCTGGAGACGCCTCAACCCATGTCCCCACTGGGTTACCCTTTGAATCGGTTATAACTATCTCACACTCTGCGGGATTTCCCGGAGCAATATAGTCAAGATTTTTCCACCTAAGATCGGGATTTGTTATGCTGACAACAGCATAAACCTTCGCGGAAGGAAGGAACATATCATCCTCATTCCAGTAAACACCGTTATTGTCACACTCCTGCTGATTTGCACACCCGTTTTGAAGTATGTTGTCAAACACCTGACTCGTATAATTAACCGAACTGCTGTTTACAAAAATACCCTTACCCGCAACAACCCATGCACCCTTATCACTATCAAAGGCATAAAAGGTAACCTGAATTCCTCCCTTGGAAGGATCCTCGTCAACGGATCCTTTTTTATTCTTTATCTTTCTTAGTTGTTCTTTGTCCACCCATCTGAGCATCCTTATAACTTCCTGACCCTGCTTTATTCTTGTCTTGTCAAATACGGTTTTACTTGTAACTGGATCCACTATATCTATATAATCAAAACCCACCGACAGGAGCCTCTCTCCACTCTCATTCTCCTCTCCCGGAAAGAAGCGATAATCTTGAGGATCTGAGGGAGTAAAACTTCTGTACCTTACCTCTATCGTGTCTTGCGCCTTAATTAACTCAAGGGGAATATTTAACTCAATAAGTTTTTTATTATCCTTATCCGCACTCCTTATACCGCCCTTATCCAATCTTATCCTTACATACTTTTTACCAGCATCCGTAATTGTAAGTCCATCTTTAACATTTATCTGCTTAGAATTTAAGCGGAGCAATTCCAAGTTAACTTCCAACCCGTCCACATCTTCGGATTTTTTGTACTTAACAGTTCTGGTTGCCCTTATATAATCTTTTCCTCCATCAGCAACAAAGACAAAAGATCCGCCCTTCTTAGAATAAGGTACCTTTGCCTCAAACTTACCACTCTTTGTCTTCACCTCAACCTTCTTTATGAGCTTCCCCTCCGAATCAATGGAGCTTATATAAATAGTGACATTCTGAACATTAACCTTACCCTTCACGGTTACTGCGGGAGAGGTAGAACCTAAATCTGAATCAGATTTTCTGCTACAACCATAAAACGACAGTATTAAAGTAGAGAGAATAACAAAAATAAATATGTGCACTACCTTTCTCATCCCCTAACCCCCAACTTTTTAGTAAATGGTGAGCCGGGCGGGATTCGAACCCGCGACCCACGGATTAAAAGTCCGTTGCTCTACCAGGCTGAGCTACCGGCTCTTTTCTGGCTCCGGGGGAGGGACTCGAACCCCCAACCAGGTGGTTAACAGCCACCCGCTCTGCCGGTTGAGCTACCCCGGATGAAATATATATTATCTAAAAAACGGAGATATTGTGCAAGATCTTATCGGATATATTAACATGCTCATAAAGTGAAGATTTTTTATACTCACATCTTTAATTCTCGTCACATTGTTTTTGTTAACATAATTTGCAGTTTCTTCCACTCCTAAAACGGATAAGGTTGAAGTGTGCGTTATTGAATACTATAAGTAAACTACAGAATATAAAACCCAATACGCCCGTTTACAGGATAACCCTACATCTGAAAAGAGAGAAGAAACCAGCCCCTGTAAAAGCTTCAACTCTATACATCCTTTAAAGAGGCTTTGTACACCCTTGGATCTTCGGCAGGCTTATAAAAGCGGATATCATCTTCAGGGGGAGTAAGTAAAGGGATAATTACTGGCTTGAAAGTATAAGTGTTATAAAGGGCGGAACTTGTGAATTTTAAAACATCTATAATATAATTAAAAGTTCATGAGCTTCCTTTTTAGTCCCCTCAAAATAAGAGGTATTGAACTAAGAAACAGAATTGTAATGTCCCCCATGTGTATGTACTCAGCGGAAAATGGGTATCCAAATCAGTTTCATATCATACACTATGCAACGAGGGCTTACGGAGGTGCTGGACTTATATTTATTGAGGCTACCGCGGTTGAGGAAAAGGGAAGGATATCTATAAACGATCTCGGTATATGGAACGATGAGCATGCGGAAGCTTTTGCTCCCTTGATAAAGGCTTGCAAAGAAGCTGGGGCAAAGGTGGGAATACAGCTCGCCCATGCGGGCAGAAAGGCGGAGGATTGTCCGGGATGGGAAAGGGCAAAAAAGAAAAGGCGGGGGTCAAAAAACTCAATAGCCCCTTCCCCGATACCTTTCGGTAAAAACTGGGAGATACCAAAGGAAATGACAAAAGGGGA
>WFPJ01000045.1 GCA_015487615.1 Aquificales bacterium
AGTTTTTAACTCCTTAGGATTTATAGAATTTAGTATATTTTTTTGGTGTTCAGTTGAAAAATTAACTATGTTTGAATACCAAAAAAATATAATAGAATCTTTCAATAATTCCAATTTGCTTACTTCCTTAGTACCTGGCGGGGTGTAGGGAGGTGTAGTATCTATTCTTACCCATCTGTTGTTTACGAAGGCTTCCACCCATACATGCGCCATGGAGTTTTTAACAATATAGTAATTACCGTTAGGATTTTTAATAGCACCCTTAAAGCCTCCCACCACCCTTGCGGGGATATCAAGCAGTCTTAGAAGCAAGGCTGTTGCGGATGCAAAGTATTCGCAGTTACCCTTCTTTGATACCTTAAGAAAATATTCCAGAGGATCACCTTCGTAACGAGGCAACACCGGTGTGTATTCAAAGTTAGAGAAAAATTCTTTTACCGCTCTTATTCTTTCTTCAACACTTCGGTTATCCTTCCTTATTCTACTTGCTATATCTCTGAGGTACGGAGAAATATCTTCTGGAACCTCAAGTAATTTTATATACTCATCCCAACTGATGCCGTCCTTAATTTTTTCGGTGTAGTAGGCTTTAATCCTTATAGGTGTGTTTATGCTTCTATCCATTTGAAAGTAATTGCCTGTGAATTTCCTTATCTTTCCTTTTAATCCTTCAACCTCTTCTATACCTGTCGGATAATCAAGTAAAGGTATGTATTTTTCTCCGGTCGGATTCAGGATAATATAATAGGGATTTCCCCCTTGTACTATAGGAACCTTCCACTTTTTAAGCTCAGTTTTCCATATTCCTTCCTTATAAGTGTCAAATACTTGCACTCTCCAATAGGGGGTTTTACCTTCAAGGTTAAGATTATAAGCTCTTAACACAACACTTTTATCTTGCTGTATCTCTCCTACCTTCCCTAAAACAACTTCAGAGGATATGCCAGTTTTTATTTTTGGGGTTCCTTCCCTTTGGATGAAACCGAAAACCGGTTGGGGAGTCCTGGGTAATATCATAAATAGGGGTACGGAAAGTATAAGTGTAAGGGTAAACAGAATTATACCCGTACTTAAGTATCTTTTTATCTGCTTATTATTAATAGGCATCTGTCCTGTATGTTTTGAGATGTTGAGAAATATGACCGAAGAAACCGCAAGAATTCCGTAAATTAGAAGTATAATCAGGAATGTTATATTAAGATTTAAAACCGTATATATTGATACAGAAAAAAGATTTATAAGTTGTATTTGATATATATCCCTTTCTTTTTTTTCTTCAAGAAGCTTTATTATTAAAGCAAGAATAAGCAGGTTTGATATGGGTTCAAATAGATTTGCTATGTTTATACTTAATAGAAGTGGAATTGCAAGAGTAAAGCCAGCTACCGTAAGTAGGATTCTATTTATATATATCTTAAATTTAAAATCATTCATAAAGGACAGTAAAATTACCGTTATTAATGAGTAAACGAAAACTGGTGATGCTACATTGTGGAGGGAAAAGAGGCTAATAAGTGATGAACAGTAAGCCAATATTAGAGCAATTTCCTTAGCTGTGAGCATGCCTCTTCCTTTATGTAATCCGCGGAATATATTGAGTATCTTTCTATCGGTTTAATACTTGAAATAAGCTCTGATGCTTCCTCCGCTGGTACTTCATTTCCTTTAACATTTATAAGTATATTGCCTTCGTAAGCTTCCTTCATAACCATATCAAATCTTACAAGTTCCGGGTCAAACTTTTCAAGTAGGATACTTTTAATTTTCTCAAACTCATCTTTATTCTTAGTTGAGAAGATTTCTCTGAAGTGTTTCCTTTCAAGTATTCTTTCCGCATGCCTCTTATACCTACTATCTGTGAACAATAGGGATAATATGTATGTATCGTTAAGTTTTATGTAATTTGAAATGTCACTGGTATCAAATTTTTCTAAAATTTCTTTCATAAGATCAAGTATGTGAATGTTCATTATTCTGACAACTTTGTGGAAATATACCTGAAGATACATAAAGTATCTGCCAACAATAAAGTTTTCCAGGGCGCGAAGCCCGCTTACATTTATGCATATTTTTCCCGAATCGCTCATATCTATGGTGTTAAGGAGCCTTTGATAGTCAAACAAGCCGTATGATACACCACAGAAAAGGGCATCCCTTCTTAAATAATCTATCCTGTCCGCTCCGAACTCACCGGTTATTATATCAGCAAGGATGGATTCTGTTTTTGTTTCCGGCTTCCCCGTAGCCACTCTTATTATCCTTTCTATATCTTCATCTGTAAAGCCGAAATTTCTTTTTATAATTTCCCCGAGCTGAGTTTCTTTTATAATCTTACTAGTCATGTGTTCATGATTTTTCTTATCCGGAAGTAACACTTCCGCTGTGTGTGAGAAAGGTGGATGTCCTATGTCATGCAGTAGAGCAGAGAGTCTTACTACCCTCCTGTAGTATTCCTTATCTGTTTTATCCCTGAATATGCCATCCTTAATCCTTTCATAAATAAGATCCGCCACAAACATAACTCCTATTGAATGTTCAAACCTTGTGTGATGGGCTGAAGGGAATACAAGGTATGCCCCTCCGAGCTGTTTTATATTCCTGAGTCTTTGAAAGGGAATACTGTCTATTACGGGTAGTTCTTCGGGTAATATACCTATGAATCCGTAGAGAGGATCAGACAGCTCCTTTGCATAGGGATTCATTATTGATTTCTGCCATTAAATTTATACTTTTGAAATTCCTCGGTTTTCTTAGTTTATCCTTTATCATATTTATCAGTTTCTTAAAAATATTTTTTTCACCCTTAGAAGTCTTTATAAATTCTATGGTAAAAAATTCTGGAATCTTTTTCCGTTGGAGATCCTTCATAAATTTTTCCGTATCTCTTTTTAGCTTCCCTATGTTTACACCGTAAAAAACAGCGGGTAAGGTTTCAAGTATCTTAATTGTATCATTCAGCATCGTAATTGTATTTAATGAAAGTATACCCTTTTCCATATCACAGAACACTTTTGACAGATTTGAAATGGCTTTAAAAAAGGGCTTTGTTTTATCAAAGTACTCTTCGTTCAAGTTAATGTAAAGTTGTACTTCTTCATACAAACCTTCATTAAATGCGAGGCACGATATGTATATGCTCTCTGCAATTATGTTTCTTTTGCCATATGTTGAGATTCTACTTAAAATGTTCCAATACTTCAAAAGTTTACTGCATAGATTATTAAAATTTTCCTTATATTCCGGAAGAAGTGTTACAAATAGCCCATCCGTATCTGTAAGCCTTAGTATATCTTTACCTGTGTATAAATTTCCCTCTATTGAATATATCTGGAACATATTAAGCTCCGCCAGTATATCTTGCCAGTTTCCTCTCAAGGCTTTGAATGTTTTATTGGCGCAGTTTATTAACCTTGATAGTTCAACATCAAAGGAATTAGTTTTCCTTACAAGTTGGCAATAGCAGATGGGATATAGCAATATTTCCTTTTTAAGGGGATAATCTATTATTTCTATGAATAAGCTTTCAAGTCTATCAAGACCGTGCCATGAGTATTTGATCATACTTTTAATTTACTACTTTTTAAAGGTAAAGGCAAATAAAAAAAGGGGGCATAAAAGCCCCCTTTGATTGTTACGAACTTAAGGCTGAGGAGGACAGTTAGGATCACCTGCATTACAGTTACAGCTTCCCGGACCCCACTTTGTA
>WFPJ01000046.1 GCA_015487615.1 Aquificales bacterium
AAAATATACTAAATTCTATAAATCCTAAGGAGCTAAAAAAGACCAATATTAAAAAATATTTTCCTTATATATTTATTATAATTTCTGCAATTTTTATACTCCTAATTCTTAAAGACAGAAAAAGAACATCAACAAAACTTTATTTAAATCTTTTAAAGAAGCTTGAGAAAAAATTTGGACCACAGATAAGATATAAAACACCGGCACAGATACTTGACTATTTAAAAGGAAAAAAGGAATATTCGCACGCTGAATATATAATAGATGTATATTTAAGGGACAGATTTTCAAAGGAGAAAGTCAGCAAAGATGAGCTCAGAAAAGCTTTCAAATATTTGAAAAATCTATAAAAGGTGATTATATTTTGATATAATAATAACCTAAAAGGGTTGAATAATGATTATGAGCAAGGATGAAGAGATTCTTGAAGAATTATCAGAGTTCTTTAAAGCCTTCAGTCATCCAGTAAGGCTAAAGATAATCATTAATCTTATGGAAGGACCCCAGTGTGTAAAAAATCTTGGCGAAACACTTGACATGTCACAACCAAGCATATCACAACACCTTTCCATATTGAGAAATAAAGGTATAGTAGGATGCAGAAGAGAAGGCTCCCTTATATGTTATTATATAAAAGATCCAAGAGTAAAAAAACTATACAACATATTAATTAAGGAGGAACTATCATGGCAGGAAAAGTCTTAGTTCTTGATGAATCTAATTGGCAGACAGAAGTTATAGAGTCCGATAAGCCCGTATTAGTTGATTTCTGGGCACCGTGGTGTGGACCGTGCAGAATAATAGCTCCTATAATAGAAGAACTTGCAGAGGAATTTGAAGGCAAGCTTAAGGTAGGCAAATTAAATACGGATGAAAATCCTAATATAGCCATGAAATACGGCATAAGGGCTATTCCAACCGTAATGTTATTTAAAAACGGGGATGTGGTTGATACACGCATAGGCGTCCAGCCGAAGGAGTCCTTAAAGCAAATGGTATCGGGACATGTCTCATGATTACGAATGTGTAATAGTAGGAGGGGGACCAGCGGGGTTAACCGCTGGAATTTACTGTGCGAGGGCTAAAATAAAAACTTTACTTATTGAAAAGGAAAACTTAGGGGGTCAGATAGCCTTAACCGATCTTGTTGAAAATTATCCCGGTTTTCCCGAAGGTATAAGCGGTAAAGAGCTTACTCTACGAATGAAAAGGCAAGCCGAAAAATTCGGACTTAACATAATGAGGAATGAAGCGATTAACCTATACATGGAAGGAGAAAAGAAAATAGTAACTTTAAAAGATAAAGTAGATATTAAAACCCTTTCCATAATACTAACATTAGGGGTAAAACACAGAAAACTTAATGTCCCAGGTGAAAAAGAGTTTATAAACAGAGGAGTATCCTATTGTGCAACCTGTGATGGCCCTTTATTTGAAGGTATGGATGTTGCGGTAATAGGCGGGGGAGATTCAGCAGTTCAGGAAAGTTTGTTTCTAACAAAATTCTGCAGGAGAGTTTTTTTGGTTCACAGAAGGGGCAAACTGAGGGCAAAGGAGTACCTACAAGAAAGAATGTTCTCAAACGAGAAAATTGTATTTTTACCCAATAGAGTAGTGAAAAGAATTGAAGGTAAAGACTTTGTTGAAAGGATAATCCTTTTCAATAAAGAAAAAGAAACAGATGAAGAACTTAAAGTAAACGGTGTTTTCATATTCATAGGTATGGAACCAAACACGGATATTGTAAAAGGAAAGATAAATTTGGATGAAAGGGGATACATAATAACGGATGAGAAAATGAGAACAAATATAAAAGGTGTATTTGCAGCGGGAGATTGTAGGAGCGGTTCTACGGGTCAAGTAGCTGTTGCGGTGGGCGAAGGTTGTATTGCGGGAATGGAGGCAGAAGCTTATCTTAGCAGTATAAAAAGCTGAGCGGAGCTTTGATATGAGATATCAGGGAGGGTTTGAAACTTTCAAAGAGGCAACCCGTTATATGTTCCGAACCCCGAGTTTACAAGATATACTCTTCGTCGTAGGGGGAATATTCATCGCATTCATAGTACTTCTCGTTCTACCTTATATAATATCAAAATATTTAACTACCTCAAGGATACGCAGAGAATTTGTGGAAAAGGCAAAAATGTTAAGACTTACAGATGAAGAAATTGAACTTCTTTGGAAATATTCAAAAGATATGGGGTATGATGCAACAAAGGTGTTTGAAACAAAACCCCTGTTTGAAAAGGTGGTTAATAGGATAGTTAACGCGGAAATAGAAAAAGTAAATCTTATTTCATCTGTGAGAAGAAAGCTTCACTTTGACACCATACCTTGGTTCCTTCCTATCTCAAATAGCAGGGAAATAGATCTTTATCAAACAGGGTTTGTAATGGTAGGAAAACTTATGGTAAGCGCAGCTGTGTGGAACAAAACTGAAACGGAACTTCATATAGCACTTCTTGATAAACCGCCCTTTGTGGTCAGAAAGGGTGATGAGATAAGGTTTGCATTCCAAAGAGAGGATGAAGGCAAATATGTAGCTTACTTCACGGTCAAGGACATATATACAGAAGGCACAAAACAGGTACTCGTAGTGGAACACACGGATAAACTTGAAAAAGTGCATCTGAGAGAGGGTGTAAGATGGAAGGTTAATATACCTGTAAGATTCTGGATACTAGGTAAAAAGGTTGATTTAGAAAAAATAAAAGTTCAGTTTAGGGAAGAGGATTTCCCCGAAGAAGAGGGAATAATTGAAGATATAAGCACCTCAGGAATAAGAATTTGCAGAGACGGTTATATACCTGTGGAAGAAAAAGATTATATAGTTGTTGAGTTCACTCTTGAAATGACCTCCTTAAGTAATCTCATAGGGGAAGTTCG
>WFPJ01000047.1 GCA_015487615.1 Aquificales bacterium
AAATGTACTACCACCCGTTGAAGTAAAAACTGTAGACGGCTTTCAAGGAAGGGAAAAGGAAGTAATTATTGTTTCTTTTGTAAGATCAAATAAGGAAGGAGACATAGGTTTCCTTAAAGATTACAGAAGATTAAACGTAGCAATAACGCGTGCAAAAAGAAAACTGATAGCTGTAGGCAACCCAGACACCTTATCCTCTGATCCTATATATAATAAATTCCTCAATTACATGAAAGAATTCGGACTATTTACATTCTTTAAACATTAAATCTAAAATACACCACATCTCCGTCCTGTATCTCGTAATCCTTTCCTTCCAACCTTACCAATCCCTTTTCCCTTGCTTTTGTCCAACCGCCCGCTTCCAAAAGATCTTTCCAGTTGATTACTTCCGCTGCTATAAAGCCCCTTTCCATGTCCGAATGTATCTTACCCGCAGCCTTAGGAGCCTTTGTACCCTTTTTTACCGTCCACGCCCTTGTCTCTTTTGGTCCCGTTGTGAAGAATGTTATCAGATCCAAAGTTTTATAAGCTGTGCGTGTTAGTTTGTTAAGGCCCGATTCTTCAAGACCGTAAGCCTTAAGCATGGCTTCTCTTTCCTCCGGTTCAAGATCCACTATTTGTGCTTCCAATTCCGCACATAAAACTACGACGGGCGCCCCCTCCTTCCTTGCCATCTCTTTAACTCCGTGTACATGTATGTTTTCCTTTCCCTCGGGTAAATCATCCTCCGATATATTGGCAACATATATGACAGGTTTTATAGAAAGAAGGAATAAGGTCTTATTTATATATTCAACAACTTCCTCGCCGAGATCATCAATCCTTTTTCTTAAAGGCTCCATATCTTCAAGGAAATCCTTTATCCTTCTTAAAAACTCAAGCTCCTTAACAGCCTGCTTATCACCGCCCTTAGCGGATTTTTCAACCTTTGAAAGCCTTCCCTCTACCGTTTCAAGATCCTTTGCTATAAGCTCAATATCTATTATCTGTGCATCCCTCACGGGATCAACACCACCTTCAACATGAACGACATCTTCTTTCTCAAAGCATCTTAATACATGGACTATTGCATCCACCTCCCTTATGTTGGCAAGAAACTGATTCCCGAGTCCTTCCCCTTTACTCGCACCCTTTACAAGTCCTGCTATGTCAACGAATTCTACGAAGGTGGGTGTTATTTTTTCTGACTTCTCAAGCTCAGCCAACAGTTTCAATCTTTTATCAGGCACTTCAACAACACCCACATTAGGTTCTATGGTGCAAAAAGGGTAATTTTCCGCTACCGCCTTTGAGGTTCCGGTTATTGCATTAAATAATGTTGATTTTCCTACATTGGGCAGTCCGACTATACCGAATTTACAGCTCATGAGGATTTAATATATTACCATCAAATAAGAGAAAAGCCCCCCGCGAGGGGGCTTGTGAGTCACATACCGGGAAGTTCTGGTTCTTCTATTACAATAGGTTCTCCCGTGAGGGCTTCAAGGAATGCTTTCAAGGCTTTTTTCTCCTCTTCTGTCAGATTCAAAGGTTTAAGAAGAGGATCCTTATTAGGAACATCTCCGCCTCCCGCATTGTAGAATTCTATTACCTCGTCAAGGGTTTTAAACACACCATTATGCATATAAGGTGCGGTTCTTGCAACATCTCTGAGTGTAGGTGTCCTGAAGGCGCCTTTATCTTTGGGATCCTTGGTTTGGAAGTAAGCACCCAGATCCCTATCAATCTCCCTGTGGTTTTTAAAGCCGAGGGTTTTTAATACAAAGGATCTCGTAGCCTTAACCATGGGGTCATCTTCCACGGGATTTTTTGGAACACCCAACACATGCAATTTATTGTCAGTAAAGTTGGGTCCGTTGTGACAGTTAACACATCCCGCCTTTCCAATAAAGAGTTCCATACCCTTTATTTGCTCGGGAGTCATGGCATCTTTATCACCAAGCATGTATCTGTCAAAGGGTGAGTTCTTTGATATTATTGTCCTTTCAAAAGCAGCAATTGCCTTAGCTATATTATCTATGGTAATAGGATCCTCTTCCCCTGGAAATGCCTTTTTGAACATTTCAACATACTCGGGAATGGCATTTAATCTTTCTATTAGTAGATCGTAATTCATATTCATCTCAAAAGGTGAAGCAATTGGTCCTTTTGCTTGCTCCTCAAGGGTCTTTGCCCTTCCATCCCAGAAAAGGGCAGTGTTGTAAGCGGAGTTTATGATGGTCGGAGAGTGTCTGAAATGCTTAGTGCCTGGATAGGCAGGAGACATCTCCCTTGCCTTCTGGAAGCCTTGCCTTGGATCGTGGCATTTTGCACACGAAACACTACCGTCTCCCGAGAGCCTCGGGTCAAAATAAAGCATCTTGCCCAGCTCTATCTTTTCTGGTGTCATAGGGTTGTCGGGAGGTACGGGCGGTGGATCAACGAGGGGTGCGATGGTAGGCTTGTCTCCGCCTACAGCGGATGAAATTGTTATTGCCGAAATAAGCACCGCAAAGGATTTTTTCATATTTACACCTCCTTACTATCCCTTTATTTCAAAGTTAAGCTTTGTTACCTTGCCCGGTTTTACTTCTACTTCCTTAACCATTTCACCAAAGCCTTCGTGCCACATCTTTATCCTGTACTTACCTGGCGGTATATCTGTGATCTTGAAACGCCCATTTGAATCTGTAACACTAAAGTAAGGATTATCAAGAACTACAACCCATGCCCTCATCCACGAATGAATATTACAGGTTATTTCAACAATACCGGTTCCCTTAAAGGTTACTTTATCCGTATCTCCCTTTTTGTGCTGTTTAAACAGAAAGACAAGGATAAAGTTAAGAACACCGTTAGCTTCATGGGTAATATTGTCATTGTTAACAACAGCCATGGTAGTACCCACACCTGTTGCAATAATCCTCGGTTTAAACTCACATTTCTCCTGAAGGAGTTTTACTTCCTTCTTGGGAAGTGGTTTACCGCTTTTTACATTTTCTATATAAACAACCGCGTTTTTAACACCGCCCTGCTTAGAGATAATATACACAGGATCCACCTTAAAACCTTCTCCGCAAACCTCCTGGTCCTTGATTATAGGCATCTTTTTATTCTTGGGCTTCTTACTCCCTTTAAAAAGCACAAGTCCTTCAATTGTACCGCCGTTTTTTACGGGAGCGGTTTGATAAGCATAAGCTTGTTCAAAAATCTTGACATACTTAAAGTTAAAGCTCTTCTCTTCACCACCTATAAAAAGCAAAGTAAGGGCAAAAGATACTAATACAGACAAAATGATGGCGAACTTTAATCTTGACATGTTGAACCTCCTTGGAAGGTAATTTTGAACAGCACAAATCTATTTATCGTTAGAAAGGGTTATTTGTTTAAAGTTTGACCTCTTGTAAAAGATTTAAAAGGACTGCTTTTAAATTGTCAGCACCAACTCTGTGGGCAAAATCAGAAAAGCTTTCTCCTTCCCTTCTGTTTTCAAGATAATGGGAAAGTAGGGCATATAATGCCTCCTCCGCTCTGTCAAGAGGAAATCCTTGAATTACTTTGAAACCTTCTTTGTCAACAGATCCTCCCGCAAATATATCAACAGCCAGTACAACCTCATCTCCAAACCTTGCCTTTGTACCCACAAGACCTATATCACCGCTTCCATGCTGACCGCAACCTTTGGCACAGGCGGACCAGTGGATCCTTACGGGTATATCAAGCTTTAATTTTTCAGCCAAAAAATCGGCGGTCCTGAGGGCGTCCGTCTTGTTAGGTATAACACCAAAAGCACATGTATCACTTCCCGCACATGCTATAAGGTGAGTTTTGAAGGGAGAATCCACAACCTTGTACTTTTGGAATATTTCTTCTTTCAAAATATCTTTAAGATTTTCTTCGGGTACATTGGGAATATAAAGATTTTGATATACAGAAAGTCTCAGTTCCCTGCTTCCGTACTTTCTTGAGAGTTCAGCTATTTCTCTGAAGTCTTCCGCCCTTATCTTACCCGCTGGTACAATAACGGACACCGCATAAGTTCCGTTTCTCAAGTTTATTATTCCTTCCCTCTCACCCCACCTGCTGATAAGATCCTCCCCTTTATCGGGAAGTGCCCTGTACATTCTCTGTTCTATCTCTTCCCTGAATCTGTCAATACCCCATTCCTGAAGCAAAAAGTAAAGCCTGTTCTTACTTCTGTTTTCACGGTTGCCGTAAGTTGTGTATATATCAAGTATAACTCTGCATATATCCGGAGCCTCATAAGGTTCAATGAACAGGTTCATATCAATTGCCTTGACGGGACCACCCGATCCTATCTTCCCACCCAAGTAAAGATTGAAACCTAATTTTCCTTCCTTTTCCGCAAGGTAGAAGCATATATCGTTATAAAGGGCATTTATAGAATCGGTTTTTGAACCGAGTACGGATATATTAAATTTTCTGGGAAGATTCGCATATCTCTTTTTACCTAAGAAAACCCTTGTTATCTCGTGAGACAGCTTAACCGTATCTATAAGGGAGTCCTCCGCAAGACCTGTAAGGGGGTCTCCGGTCACATTCCTTACATTATCCATACCTGTTTGCAGGGTTGACAAACCCACTCTTTCAAGGGCTTCAAGTATTTCAGGGATGTTTTCAAGCTTAATCCACCTTATCTGCAACTGTTGTCGTGATGTTATCTCTACTCCACCCCTACCAAATTTTTCCGCAAGGTGAGAAACAACCTTGGCTTGCTCATAGGTCAATCTACCATTCGGCACCCTTATCCTTATCATAAAGTATCCGGGAGTTGCCTTCCTGTAAAAGATTCCGTACCACTTTAATCTTACATCCCTGTCATCTTCAGGTATTGCCTCCCATTCTCCCTTTTCAAAGTACTTATACATCCTATGCTTAAATTCCTCGTCAAAGGGATGAAGCTCTTCCTTTATGGCCTCAATCTTGTTGACCTTCTCTACTTTGCCTTTGGCATATTCTTTAAGCAGTTGTTCAACAAGTTCCGCACAGCTTCCGCAGGATGTGGAAGCCTTTGTAAGCCTTTGAATGTCCTCAAGGCTCGTAGCACCTTTCTCAACTATGGCTTTTACTATTTCACCCTTGGTTACAGCATTACAGTTGCATACAATATCTGTATCCTTCAGCTCCGCGGTATGAACCTCTTCCGCAGGCATTATGTGTTTTAAAAGGAAGTAAGGTCTTTCTTCAGAAATGTCCTTACCCGTTTTTATCAGATCAAGTATGTAATTGTTTCCCCTTATATCACCGTACAAAATTGTTCCTACAATTTTGTTTTCTCTTACAACCGCCTTCCTGTATATGGATCTTCCGTTATCCACAAAAGATATAACCTCATCTCCTTCTTTCTCCATAAAATCTCCTGCGGAGAAAAGTTTAACACCCGCTACTTTAAGCATCGCATAGGAAAGGGAACCTTCATATTTCTTTTCATTCCCTCTTAGCAGATTATGGGTAAGCACCTTCACCTGCTCCATTATGGGTGCAACAAGACCGTAGGTCCTTCCCCGGTGCTCTATGCATTCACCTACTGCGTACACATCAGGTGCGGAAGTCTCAAGGTAGTCATTAACAAGAATACCTCTGTTCACCTTCAACCCTGAATTTTTAGCCACATCAATATTAGGCCTTATACCCGTTGCGATAACCACAAAGTCTGCCTTTATTTCCGTCCCGTCGGAGAATCTGACCCCCTCAGCCTTTTTGTCACCAAGTATCTCTTCCGTATTCTTCTCCATATGAATGTTTAACCCCATCTTTTCAAGATCCCTCTTAAGCAATTCGGATGCTGTTTTATCAAGCTGTTGCTCCATTAACCTGTCAAGAATATGTACAAGATGAACCTCAAGACCTATATCCAAAAGAGCCTTTGCCACTTCAAGACCTAACAGTCCTCCGCCTATAACAACAGCCCTTTCTGAAACGCGTGCATAATCAAGAATGTCAAATACATCCTTGGCGGTCCTGTAAGTAAATACCCCCTTTTTATTTGTACCCTTTATGGAAGGCGGGATAAAGGGTTTGCTTCCCGTTGCAATAACTATCTTGTCGTAGCTGTAAAGCTCCCCGTCTTCCGTTACAAGAACCTTTTTCTTCGGGAATATTCTGTCAACCTTCTTTCCTATTTCAAGCCTTACACCTTTTTCCTCATACCATTGCCAACGCTTTATATATATATCACTTAAAAGCTTCCTTCCAGCCAAAACCTCGGTTATAAGTATCCTGTTGTACCCTATGAACTTTTCATCTCCGAAAACCTGGATTCTTAAATCCTTATCTTCAGACTCGTTCAATATATGTTCAACAAGAGAAGTTCCAGCAATGCCGTTACCTACAACAACTATTTTCATCTGTTTCCTCCTCCCCTTTATATTGCAACTTATATGCCAATTTTTTCTATAACTCTTTCACTTTCAATAAATACCTAACCTCAGAATAGGGAAATACGGGACCATCTTTACATACAAAGTAAGGACCTAACTGACAATGTCCGCATGTACCCACCGCACATTTCATATGCCTTTCCATGGATATGAATATTCTGTCTGCGGAAAAACCCTTTTCAATAAGAATCTCCGAAGCGGAGATCATCATTACCTCTGGACCGCACATCATAGCCACACTCCTTTGAGGATCAATTTCAATTAAGTCAAATAATCGGGTAACAAGACCCGTATGACCTTTCCAGTTTTCATCTGGCTTGTCAACCGTTACTAAAATATCCATTTTCTCTTTCCATTTTTCAAACTCTCCTTTATAAATAAGAGAATCTGGATTCTTTGAACCCACAAGAAGGTAAGCTCTACCGTAATAATCCCTGTTATGCAAAATATATTCAGCAACCGGTTTTATGTCCGCAAGTCCCAATCCTCCCGCTACAAGGATGACGTCAAAACCTTTAAATTTCTCAACAGGAAAGTGAGAACCGAATGGTCCCCTCAAGCCCAGTATATCTCCCTCCTTGAGATTGAAAAGATCCTCCGTAACATCCCCAACAAGTCTTACCGTATGCTCTATAAGATCACTCCTTAAGGAACTTATGGATATGGGAACCTCCCCTTGACTGTACACATAAAGCATATTGAATTGTCCTGGCTTAAATTCACCGAAGCCATCTACACTTATTAGAAACCTTTTTACATCTTCTGTTTCCAAAACTACCTCTTTTATCCTGCCCTTCTTAAGAAGAAAGGGTTCAGCCATTAGAAAAATATAATAGCAGGGATAGGCATTTTAATATAACAGCACACTCTTTATTTATTGCTTTCCTGTGTTTCTATCTCTTCTTCAACTTCCTTAGGTTCAAGTGTTATCACCTTAACCCTTCCCTCCGCTATATCTTCTATAGCTTGAAATGTTTTCTTACTCAACTCCGTCTTACCCCTAACAAAGAAATCTTCACCCTCATTCAACAATTGAAGTGTCCTTTTAACCGCTGCATGAACGAGCTTATATTTTGAATCAACCTGCTTCATAGCTTCCTCTATCCTCGGTCTGGCGGACATAGCAATCACCTCCTTTGATAAGATCAATTATTTTACCGTCAAGATAATATTTGTCAATATCCCTTATAAAGGATTCCCTCTTCAATCTTTCCGCATATATAATACTCTTAATTCTCTCCACCGCTGAGTTTAGAAAATCGTTAATAACCACATAATCAAAGAATCTCAAGCACGGTATTTCTCTTAAGGCGGTTGACAATCTCAGATCCATATTTTTATCCTTATATCCTCTGTTTATAATTCTCCTTTTAAGCTCCTCTATAGACGGGGGTATAAGAAATATGGTTACAGCGGAAGGCATTTCCTTCTTTACCCTGTAAGCTCCTTGGACATCTATTATTAACAAGGAATCAACACCCTCCTTCATGTTCTTCTCAATCTGATCCCTTGGAGTACCGTAATAGTTACCGTAAACCTCAGCATATTCTAAAAAGTCCCCCCTCTCTATCTTCTTTTTGAACTCCTCAACACTTATAAATATATAGTCCACATTTTCCCTTTCAAAGGGCCTTTTCTCTCTCGTTGTTACTGTTACCACCCTTCTGATATTATCCACGGAAGAAAGCAAGGTTTTGGCAACCGTCGTTTTTCCCGTACCAGAAGGAGCGGAAATAATAAAGAGCTTACTCATTAAATGCTTCTGAGTATTATATCAAATAGGGGCTTGGGGTATATACCGAAGATTAAAGTAAGAAGAGAACAAGTGTTTAGAGTTAACATCTCACCAACCGATACGGGCGCCTTAATTTCACCTTCCCCTCTTTCAAGGAACATGTAAACTATAAGCTTTAGGTAATATCCTGCGGATATAAGGCTTGCAATAGCAAATAAAAATCCGAGTATCCACATCTCCTTACTGACGAGACCTATGAATATACCTAACTTACCCACAAACATAGCCATAGGGGGTATGCCTATGAGGGCAAAAAGGAAAAGGGCAAGATTTACCGCAAGGAAAGGTCTTTTATAAAATAATCCTTTGAATTCTTCAAAATTATTCTTCCAGCCGTCCTCTTTCTCAAGAATGGACAGTATAGTAAAGACACCGAGGGTTGCCAAGGAATAAACAAAAACATAGAAGAGGGCTGAGGTCATAAGGAATTTATCAGTTGAGGTAAAGGCTGTGAGGAAGTAACCCGCGTGGGCTATTGAAGAGTAGGCAAAAAGTCTTTTTACTGATTTTTGTGCGTAAGCTGTTATATTTCCGTAAAACATGGTAATTACAGCAAGTACGCCCACGAGTATGTACCATTCCTTGAAAGAAGGGAAAAGCAAGAGGGTCAGCTTTGCAAGAAGGAAATAGTAACCTATCTTGGGTACAGTTGCTATATAAGCTGTTACAGGGGTGGGCGCCCCCGCGTATGCATCGGGCGTCCAGAAATGAAAGGGTACAGAAGAAATTTTAAGGGCAAGGGCAAATATGAGAAAGGAAATACCTAATGATATTATGGGATTGAAACCTTGGGGAGAAGTTATGTTCATAGTTCCTATGGCAAGATAAACAAAGGCTGTACCTATGGCAAACATGGATGTACTTATCGCACCCATCACCAAGTATTTGTAAGCACCCTCCTTTGAAAAATATTCCTTCCTGTAAAGGGCTATTGCTATATATAGGCTTATGGATGAAAGCTCAAGACCTACGAATATAATGGCAAGGTTAGTTGAAGAAAGCATAAAGGACAAACCCAAGGCGGAAGTAAGGATTATATAAATGGTTTCACCGTACTCTGAACCTTTCCTTTTATAAAAGTCATAAAGTGCCAGAAATACAAGGGAAGTTACAAGGTATATAAGCATCTTAGCAACCAATTCCGCGGAACCCACCTTAAAGCCGTTGAAAAAGGCGGATGCGGGATATCTAACATGGAAGGTGGAAAGGGCAGAAAGTATGCAGACTATAAACCCTACAAGGGAAAGTATGGAAAGATTGATTCTTTCCTTAATAAGGTCAAGGAAGAATATAAGGAGAATTCCTGCGGAGAGGATAAGCTCTGGGAGTACAGCGTTAATATTAAAAACCATCCATTTAACCTCCGAGGATTAACTGGGATGTGTGTCCTATTATTTTTACGAAGGGATAAGGATAAAGACCGAGTAAGAAGGCAGATGCAATTATCATAACAAAAGGTATAAGATGGTGCATTTCAACATCCCTAAGCTTCATCCACTTTTCCCTTACCGCATCACTTATCCTCTCCTCTTCAAGCATGACCTTCTTATACATATAGAGGAAGTAAGCGGCGCCGAGAATCATTCCCGTACCAGCTATAAATGCCCAAACGGGGTGATTTTTGTATGTTCCCAAAAGGACAAGAAATTCCGCCACAAATCCTGCTAGACCGGGCAAACCTATTGAGGCAAGACCGCTTATCATAAACAGGACCGCAAAAACAGGCACATATCTTGCAAGACCACCCAGATTCTTTATCTCATAAGAGTGAATCCTATCGTAAATAAAACCTGCTCCCATAAATAGCGCAGCGGAAGAAAGACCATGGGCTATCATCATGTATATGGCACCGTTTATACCCTCCTCCGTGAGGGCAAAGGTTCCGAGTGTGACAATACCCATGTGACTTATGGATGAATATGCTATCAGTCTCTTTATATGTGTCTGTGCTATAGCCATCATAGCTGCGTATATTATTGCTATCACGCTAAGCAAGAATATAAGAGGTATATAAAATTCCGAAGCTTCCGGGAATAGACCCAGGGAATACCTTACAAAACCGAAGGTTCCCATTTTAAGCAAAACACCCGCAAGTATCATTGAACCTGCGGTGGGAGCTTCAACGTGGGCATCGGGAAGCCAAGTATGGAAAGGCCACATGGGAACCTTTACCGCAAAACCTATACCGAAGAGTAAGAAGGCAAGGAGTTCAATCCATCTCGGATAATCTATGTATTTAAGATGGGTTATATAATCAAAGGTAAACACACCCTTTGATACAACGCCGTAGACTATTATTGTGGCAAGACCCAAAAGCAAAAACAGACTTCCGAAGAAGGTGTATATAAAGAATTTATTTGCAGCGTAAACTTTCCTTTCGTGACCCCAGAAGCCTATTATGAAGTACATGGGAATGAGCATCCCCTCCCAGAATATGTAGAACAGGAAGAAGTCAAGTGCGGAAAAGACACCTATACACGCGGTTTCAAGCATAAGAAATAGGGCATGATATAGGGCAACCCTATCCTCTATCCTCCATGACCATACAAAGGCACAGAAAAAGAGGAAGGTAGTCATAACAATGAGTAAAAGAGCCATACCGTCAATACCTACGTGGTAGGAGATACCAAGTGAATTTATCCAGTTAATTTTTTTAACAAACTGGAAACCTTCCTTATTAAAATCAAAGTTTGCAAGTAGTACGAGGGAAAGCAAGAACGTAACAAATGAGAAAACAAGGGAAATAATCTTTGAAGCTTGAGGGCTCCTTATTATCCCTATCAGCAAAGCACCAACAAGCGGTAAAAAGATCATCAGTGTCAATATATTCTCCATTTCAAGCCTCCTACACCAAGCTCCAGAGGAGTATTATAAGGGCGGTAAGCCCTATACTCAAGGCAAGAAGGTAAACATTCAACTTTCCCCCCTGCAGAAGGGAAGTTATCCTACCAAGATTTGAAACAATCTCCGCTGACATGTTAACAGAGCCGTCTATTGAAGCCCTCTCTACGACAAAATAAATTGCCTTTGAAAGCAGGAAGTACCCCCTTGCCAGAATTTTATGGTAGAAGAACTCAGTAAAGAACTGAGATTGAAAGAGAGTATGAACAGGCTTTAAAGACTCATACAAAGACTCAGGAGACAAAACCCTCTTCACAAAAACAACATA
>WFPJ01000048.1 GCA_015487615.1 Aquificales bacterium
ATTTCAGCCCTTGATTTGACATCTTGAGGCAACTCATTAACTCCCATGTAATGTTGAGGATTCATACTACCGAGTAATAATACATTGTTGCCCCTTATTACTTCTCCAGAGGACATTATTACGGATCTTCTGTAATCAAAAAGAGGATTCAGCATTTTAACAACCGAATAGGGCAAGGTGTTAATTTCATCAAAGTATATAATTGCACCGTCCGTTCTCAAAGCCCTTATTAACTCCGAGTATCTTTTCTTCGTACCCACCTTGGGATTGTACTCATATATGTAGGTCAGTTCGTCCTTTTCCATTTGGGAGTGACAGGGTATGATAAAAAGGGGTCTGTTTGTAAGGCGGGCTAAGGTTTCTACCATAAAGTTCTTACCGGTTCCTGCATCACCTTCAAGTATAAGTATCCCCTCTCCCATTTCCTCTTGATCTTTCAATCCCCTTACTATCAGCTCAAGATTCCTTACGAACCAGGGTGTTGGTTCAAAACCTTTGAATTCATAATCCCTGTCTCCCACAGCCAAGCGGTTTAGATGTTTAAGATACTTTGAAACCCATTCGGGTAAATGCTGTCCTTCAACAGCGGGATTAAATCTCCTCGGTTCCGCAATGAACCCGTCATCCCTTTCAAAATATATGTACCTTCTTGATTTATCTACCGATTCCACCCTAAGGTGCCACCTTAAAGATTTTTTCCTCATAGGTAGCCTTCTAACAACTTCATTGCCTATTTTTATCTCTTTTTCATATATCCTTATTTGATATCTGTTCCACAGGGTTTCTGCAAAAACTTTCTTTATCTCTCCTTCCAATTTTTCCTCTTCGGATACATCCGATGCAAATCTTAAAAGTCTCTCAACCTTTGAGGAGCTTCTTATATCCTTATAGAAGTATAAATTTCCCTTTATTATCTCTTCCTTTATACCCTCAATCTCCTTTCTGTATCTGTTCATAAGTTTTTCCTTTATGTTATCTCTTAATGATTCAAGTTTTTCCCTGAAAGGTTGTTCAACATGATGTATCAGGTTTTCAACTTCCCTCAGATCCTTTTCACCGATGATATCCCTTTTCAACTTGCTTTCTTTTTCCTTTATGAAGAGAGATACCTTTTTCTCTTCAAGTTCTTTAAGCAGTTTTGTAAGACTGTTTCTTACTTCCCTTGAAATACCGGATATTATCTCTTTCTTTATATTGTCTTCTATATCGTTCAACTCATCAGAGCTTTTTGCGTTCCTAATTTTCATTTTTATGCCTTTTATGTCAGGTGTTGATTCTTGATATTGTTCGGAAGATATCTCTAAACGCATAAGCCTGTAAATGTAATAGTCCCCTTCAATATCCCTTTGGCATGTGAATAAACTCCCGTCAGGAGATATCCTAACTATGTAATATCCGTAGCCCTGTATTTCTTCAATGTTTTCTTCTTTTAGGTTATATACGATCATTCTATTTTCTTCTTCAGAGGATAGAAATATGTACCTTAAGGATGGGGATATGTCCATGTTGGCGGAAGGGAATTCAAGTTCCCTTACTGTTTCTTCTTTCAAGTCTTTATCAATGATATATATGTATCTCCCGTCATGAAGATATATTATGTCCTTCAGTATAACCACAGATCTGCCCGCTGGTATGTGGTAGTGTTTTATAAGTTCACCGTCTTCCGAATAAAGGGCTACTCCCTTGTCACCCGCAATTAATAGGGTTCCTTTAAACTCACCCAGAGTTTTTACTGATCCCACCTTATCTTCCATGTACGGAAAGGAGAGCACAAAATCCTTTTCACCGTACCCTTTGTAGTTGACACCTTTTATGTAGCGCGTTGTTGTATTAAAGATTAAATTGTTTTTAAAAAATCCTATTGCACCCGCAGGTCTTGAGCCTTCACTCCCTATCTTAGTGCTTTTCCATCTTTCGGAATCAAGTATATCTTCAAGCTTATATATGATTATGTAAGGAGGCATACATAAAAAGAATCTTCCGTCTCTATAAAGGATACGGGTTACCACATTGGAATCCGGTTGGACCGGTAAGGACTTTCTTTTCCCATCCCACCTGTAAAGCTGTAATATACCGTGTCTTCTTCCTACAAGTATCCATAAGCCGTTCTCGGATATCCCTATATCTTCTATCCACAGTCCGTTTATGCTTTCCCTCTCATCTTTCCATTCTTCAATCCTTATACCTTCTTGCCTTTGGCCTATGAGTCGTGAAAGGAATTTCATCTTTTCCCTCCTTGCGGTCAGATACCCCTTCCGTGAGGGAGGGGAGGAGACCGCCATTGAAAGACTGCAAGTATTGGAGTAGTGTATGAATATGAAACTCCAACGAACCCTTAAACTCGTCCTCAAACCTACCGAAGAACAAAAACAAATACTCCTTGAAACCCTTGAACAATATAAGTTCGCTTACAACTACACCTGCAAGATAGGATGGGAAGCCCAAATATGGAACGGTGCCCTTCTCCACACCCTCACCTACTATACAGTGAGAGATAAAACCTCTCTCCTTTCTCAGCTTGTTATCTCTGCAAGGCTTGTAGCTACAGAAAGTCTCAAGTCCGCCATGAAGAGAAAAAAGAAAGGACTCAAAGGCAGATGTCCGCAGAGCAACAACCCCGCCATCAGATACGATAAACGCTCCTATACGGTTTGGCTGAATAGAGAGGAAGTTTCTCTTGCTACTACACAAGGAAGACAGAAGTTCAAGGTTAAAGTTCCTGACTACTTCAAACAATATCTTGACTGGAAGGTTACCTCTGCAAACCTCAAATACGATAAGAAACTCAAAAAGTTCTTCCTCAACATAACCGTAGAAAAGGATATTCCCGATGTTAAACCCGTGGAATTCTTTGTAGGAGTTGATCTGGGACTTCGCAAGCTTGCTGTGGTTTCTACCCTTGACAGGAAGATAAACAAGTTCTTTGATGGAGGACACATAAGGGCTGTATCTGAAAGGTATCAAGCTCTCAGGAAGCGTCTGCAGTCCAAAGGCACTCCCTCTGCCAAAAGACACCTTAAGAAGCTCTCGCAGAGGGAGAAACGGTTTAGGACTGCTGTTAACCACAAGATAGCCAAGGAGATAGTAAAGCTTGTTCCTGCTGGTGGGGTTATAGTTCTTGAGAAGCTTAAAGGTATAAGGAGAAGGATAAGGGTAACCAAACAAAATAGGAGATGGATACACAGCTGGAACTTTGCCCAGCTTCAGAGGTTGATAGAGTACAAGGCACAGGCAAAGGGGATAAGGGTAGTCTATGTTAATGCACGCTATACCTCTCGGAAGTGTAGCAGGTGTGGACATATTTCCGGAAATAACAGGAAAGATCAAGCACATTTTGTATGTGAGAGGTGTGGTTATCAGCTTAATGCAGACCTCAACGCCAGCAGGAACATAGTTAAGAACTATCTGGCTTCCCTTGGAGGGAAGTTGGGGCACGGAGAGGCAAGACCCTCCGTGTGGGGCGCTGTCAACCGTCCCGATGTAGGGAGTGTTGGCTGTGCTATGCATGGCTAACCTCACCTACAAGCTCCTTCTGTCAGGGAGGAGTAGTTGACAATATTTGAATATAATTATTTTCAAACAAGTTTCAGCAACTCCTTAAGCCTTTTTATCTCATCCCTGAGCTTGGCAGCTTTTTCAAATTCCCACCTTTCCGCACACTTCCACATTTCCTTTTCCAGCTTATTTATCTTTTCTATTACATCCTCTTCCGTTTTTATCCCCTTCGGAATTCTTTCCGGAAGCTTGACAAAGTCCAGATCTTCAATTGCAAGGAGCTCTTTTACAGGTTTGACTATGGATTTCGGTGTTATACCGTGCCTTTTATTGTATTCTTGTTGTATTTTTCTCCTTCTTTCGGTTTCCTCAATAGCCCTTTTCATGGATTCCGTTATCCTGTCCGCAAACAGTATGGCTTTTCCGTTCACATTCCTTGCAGCCCTTCCTATGGTCTGTATCAGTGATGTGTAGCTTCTTAAAAATCCTTCCTTATCCGCATCAAGTATTGCAACCAAAGAGACCTCGGGTAGATCAAGTCCTTCCCTAAGCAGGTTCACACCCACAACCGCATCTATTGTCCCCTCTCTCAACTCTTTAACCACATGAGCCCTTGCTATGGTGTCAAGATCTGAGTGAAGATACTTTGTTTTTATGCCCCTTTCAAAGAGATAATCCGCCACTTCCTCAGCTAACCTTTTTGTGGTTGTAAGAACTATAGCCCTTTCGTTTCTTGTCTTCCTGATCTTTATCTCCTTTATAAGCCTTTCTATCTGTCCCTGTTTGGGCGCTACCTCAATTTCTGGATCAACGAGTCCCGTTGGTCTTACTATCTGCTCTACTATAACACCTTTACTCCTTTTTATTTCCCATTCTGAAGGTGTTGCGGATACATAAATTACCTGATTTATCCTTTCAAGAAATTCGCTGAATTTGAGGGGTCTGTTATCTAAGGCGGAAGGCAATCTCCATCCGTACTCTACGAGCTTCTCCTTCCTTGACCTGTCTCCGTTGTACATTGCCCTTATCTGTGGTACTGTTACATGAGATTCATCTATGATCAGCAGGAAATCCTCCGGGAAGTAATCAAGCAGGGTAAAGGGTGGTTCTCCCGGCTCCCTTCCGTCAAAGTATCTTGAATAGTTCTCTATTCCTTTACAGTGACCTATTTCCCTTATCATCTCTATATCGTGCATGGTTCTCTGATACAACCTTTTTGCCTCAACCAATCTGTTCCTGCTTTCAAACCACTTGACCCTTTCATGTAAATCAATCTCTATCTGTTCCAAGGCTTCTTCAACGGTCGGCCTCGGTGCTATGTAGTGAGATGCGGGGAAGAAGGAGTACTCTTCAATCTCCGAGATAATGTGTCTGTTTATAGTATCAAGAATTACTATTCTGTCAACCTCATCATCCCACAGCTCAATTCTTACAAGATAATCCTCGGAGTGAGAGGGTACTATCTCTATAGCATCCCCTTTTACGGAAAAGGTTGCCCTTTTGAGGGCATAATCGTTCCTTTCATATCCTATCTCTACAAGCTTTCTTACCACCTTGCTTAAGGGGAATCTTAAACCCTTCGTTACTTTGACCCTTAGAGATTGGTAATGTTCTGGCGATCCCAGACCGTATATACAGGATA
>WFPJ01000049.1 GCA_015487615.1 Aquificales bacterium
GGTGGGACCTATGTTGTGGACAAACTTTCCCTCATTATAAAGGTATTTGCAATACTAATAGCCCTTACCGTACTTGCCTTCTCAAGGATATACTTCTCCGAAAGAAAATCCTTCTACGGTGAATATTACTACATAATTACCTTTACACTCCTGGGCGCTATGATACTTGCCTCGTCCTACAACCTTATAGTTGTTTATGTAGCCCTTGAACTTGTATCGGTAGGCTTTTACATACTTACTGCATTGCTGAGGGGTAGTTTTATATCAAAGGAGGGTGCCTTTAAATATCTCATATTCGGAGGAATAAGCATAGCCCTTGCCTCTTACGGAGCGGTATTTATGTACATATACAGCGGATCTGTAGACCTTAGGGAAATACTTACCCATAAGGGTGAAGATCTTCATTACTTAATACTCGGTCTAGTATTTTTCATGATAGGATTTGCAGCAAAGGTAGGTGCTGTTCCTTTTCACTTTTGGCTTCCTGATGCTTACGAAGGAGCGCCCACGCCGGTAACAGCCTTTATGGCATCTGTAGGTAAGATGGCTTTCTTCATCCCTGTTATAAGGGTTATGCCCTATATTTCGGAAACTTTCCACCTTCCTTGGGTTCTTACCGTGGGTGCAATAGCGGGTATCACGATGTTGTACGGAAATGCGGTAGCCCTCGTTCAAAAGAATATAAAAAGGCTTCTTGCTTACTCATCTGTAGCCCATTCGGGCTACTTCCTTGCGGGGATAGCATCCGCAAGTCTAATAGGTGTTAAAGCGGTAGTCTATTTTCTTATTGTTTATGCAGTAATAAGTGCGGGTGCCTTTTTGACCGTAGCATACCTTGAAAAGAACAAGGACTGGAGTAACAGAATACAGGAGTTTTCAGGACTAAGGTTCAATCTTCCCTACTTAGCCTTCGGCTTTATGGTTCTTCTACTTGCAATGCTCGGAGTTCCACCAACCGTGGGATTCGTGGGCAAAGCTCTTGTTTTTACATCACTTTCCTTCTCTTCCCTGTGGATAGTAATACTTATAATGATAATTGCAACGGGTATATCTACGGGCTACTATCTAAGATTAATAGTACTCATGTATATGAAGGACAGGGAAAAGGCAATAAGCATTGAAAACAAAAGTATATATGAGGTTATATCCCTCATACTCTTATCCGCATCCGCAGTAGTATTGGGTGTGCTTCCCTCTATAGTATGGCAATTTATAAGCGAGTCAGGTGATATACTCTTTAAGGGGTTGAGGTGATGGAGTATGTAGGACTTTTAATACTACTTGCCATAATGCTTGTAATAGGATTGGTGGTTGTGTTTCTGAATACCCTTCTCGGTCCAAAAACACCCCAAAAATGGGATGACTACCCTTACGAATGTGGTGTTCCCCTCTATGATAAAAACGTACAAACAACCTTCCACCAAGGTTACTACCTTTTAGGTCTTCTCCTACTTCTCTTTGATATAGAAGCAGCATTCCTATTCCCCTGGACCATCGTCTACAGATATTTGGGAATATTCGGGTTTATAGAGATGTTCCTTTTTGTTCTTATACTTACGTGCGGTCTGCTTTATGCGTGGAAAAAGAAGGCTATAGACTGGCAGTTTGAAATAGAAGAGATGTGAGGAGGATTATAATGCGGTGGGCTAAGGAATCTGACCTTATAGATTTAAAGGAACCTTTTCCAGAGGTAAGGATAAGCGAGAACAAGGGTACTACAAGTGTTGATATAAGCAAGGATAAACTGATAGATCTTTTAAGGTTTTTAAAGGAAAAGAAAAATTATAAGTTGTTTATAGAACATTCGGTGGTAGATCTAAAGGATATTCTTGATGATCAAAAGTTATTTAAGAACACAACCTCTGAAAATCTCATAGCCTTCCCAGAAGACAAGGAAAGCAGATTCCAAGCTTTTTATATACTCAGGAATATTGATGAAAATAAGAAGGTGCTTATAAGGACGAGAACGGATGGCAAGCTTCCC
Organism: Aquificales bacterium; assembly: GCA_015487615.1. GTDB lineage: Bacteria > Aquificota > Aquificia > Aquificales > Aquificaceae > WFWF01. Next base: position 1,985 of record WFPJ01000049.1, read on the forward strand.
ACCATAGAAAATTTGTGGAGGGCTGGCAAGTGGGCGGAAAGGGAAGCTTACGATATGTTCGGTATAGAATATGAAGGACACGAAAATTTAGTAAGGGCTTTCCTGTGGGATACATATAAGTATTTCCCTTTAAGGAAAGACTTCCCCTTGGAAGGTTTTCCCAATGAGAATTTACCTTCTTTAAACGAAGTTCTGGGCGACGATCTGCAGGGTACTATGAATTATTCTCGCACCCACACAGCTATACCCACCCTTGAAGATCTTGAGATAACCGAAAGGAACAGGCTTAAAAAGAAGGCACAGATAGTTCTAAACTGGGGACCTTTGCATCCTGGTACACATGGGACCATGTGGTTTCTATTTGACCTTGAGGGTGAGAAGATACATCAGTGTGAGGTAATACTCGGTCAGTTGCACAGGGGAGTTGAAAAGCTTGCGGAAAATGAGATGTACACCCAGTTTCTCGTTTATACAGACAGAATGGATTATCTTTCAGCCCTCTGTTCCAATCAGGCGTGGGTGGTTGCCATAGAGAGGATGCTCGGTATAGAGGATGCGGTGCCTCCCAAGGCGAAGTATATAAGAACCATGCTGTCCGAACTACAAAGGATAAATTCTCACCTATTGTGGCTCGGGACCTATGCCCTTGATCTTGGGGCTTTAACCATTTTCCTCTATGCCTTTAAAGAGAGGGAAAAGATAATGGATATCCTTGAAGGAATAACGGGTGCAAGACTTACCATAGCCTTTCCCCGTATAGGCGGAGTGAGAATGGATCTGCCCAAGGGTGCTACAGAAGTTATAAGGGCATTTATAAAAAGATTTCCTTCCGAGCTTGCGGAATGGGAAAGGATCTTAACGAGAAACAGGATATGGCTAAGGAGAAACAAGGATGTAGGTATCATAACAAAAGAGGATGCGTACAGCTATGGTGTTACAGGACCTGTTATAAGGGGTTCTGGGATACCCTATGATATAAGGAAGTTTGAACCTTACGATGCTTACGGAGAGGTTGAATTTGATATACCCGTCGGAGAAATAGGTGACTGCTATGATAGATATCTGGTAAGGATAGAGGAAATGAAACAAAGCGTTAGGATCATTGACCAATGTTTGAATGTGCTTGAGAAGATGCATCCCGAAGAGCCCTTTATGGCTGAATCTCCCGATCCAAAGAAGATAAAGCTTTCAATGGACGGTATAGGTCTTAAGGTACCAATGGGTGACATATATTCCTCCGGTGAAAATCCGAGGGGAGAACTGGGATTTTACATTATATCAACAGGAACAACAAAACCTTATAGAGTAAAGGTAAGACCACCTTCTTATTACAATCTCAGCATTTATCCCAAGCTTATGACTGGTATGATGGTTGCAGATGCGGTTACTATACTTGCAAGTATAGACCCGGTGGTGGGAGAGACGGACAGATAGCCCTTATATACCTTGAAAAATCTTAGCAAGCCTTTTTATAGCCTCAATCTTCTCCCTTTCTCCTACCTTTGCCTTTTCTATAGCCTTCCTTAAAGACTCTACCGTACCATCGTAAACAATCCTATTTACTGGGTAAGGATGGCCGTCCTTACCGCCGTGGGCAAAAGTGTATCTGACTGGATCCTTAAAAGAGGGTTCCGCACCGAATATTATCTCCGCCACAAGTGCCAAAGCCCTAAGGCTTTTAGGACCGAGACCAGGAATAGATAATACATCCGTAAAATCCTTTATCTCCTTTTCCAAAGACGCTTTTACTATTTTTTCCACATTTCCCATCTTTATATCCGATGCCTTTATATAGTGTCTGCTGGGAAGATTCAGTGTCTTTATTTTCTTGATTTCCCTTAAGGTGGTGGTAGGATCCCTCAAAAGGGTTATTATTGCATCCTTTGATCTTTCAGATTCCCTATCAGTCATATTTATAAGTATTCTCTCATGCTTAACGGGTGAGCTTATGCCCGTATGGGGTTCCTGAGTAAAATCCTTAACTTCCTCGCTGAACCAGTGGTATCTCCTCGCATACCTTAGCTTATCATTCATACCCTGCTGTACAACACTCCATCTACCTTCCATATCAAAGAATATGACATGATGGTAAAGCTGGTATCCGTCCTGAAGGGCGGTATTATCAACCTTAGCCACAAGCCTGCTTACCTCTTTAAGCCTTTCCGCATCCACACCCGTTCTTTCCCCAGTTTCCTCTATCTCCCTCGGCGTTTCTATTGCTCTTTTACCTTTACCTCCTGCCACAAAAAGACCGAGATCATAACATGATTCCCTTAGAGCTTCCTTCAATGCACCGCATACTGTAGTGGTAAGACCGCTTGAGTGCCAATCAAAACCAAGTACACAACCGAGAGACTGAAACCAAACAGGATCGGATATCCTTTCCAAAAAAACCTTTGTACCGAATTCCGATACTATCACCTCAACTATGCTCCTTGAGAGAAGAACCATTCTGTTAAACAACCAAGGGGGTGCCTTACCGTAGTGAAGGGGTAGATTGGCGATACCTTTTCTCATTGAAAATTCACCGATGATTATTATAATTTATTTCCATGTTAAAGATTTTTATATACAGCTTAATTCCGGTATACATGCTATTCGCCTTTGATAAAAACCATACGGGGGATAATATATTCCAACCCAGCGAGACATTCGCCTGTATGGGTAATTGTATGGAATGCCACAGCCTTACAAAGCAGGAAGCTAAAACAATACTATCAAGGGTGGGTTGTTCAAAGATATTATCCCTAAAACCCTCAAAGGTACCCGGACTGTGGCAGGTTGAATTTCTTGACAATAAAGGTAAAAAAAGGAATGTATTCATAAACTTCGGAAAGGACTTTATTATTGAAGGTAAAGTGATAGAAGCTAAGTAATTTCCTTCGTCATTCTTATCCAGTAATTGTATCTGTCCTTCTCCTGAAACCCGAACTTCTTGTAAAGCCTTTTAGCCCCTTCATTCTCGTCCCCCACCCAAAGCTCCGCTTTTTTAAGACCCTTGTTTTTAAAATACTCAAGCGCCTTTCTTACAAGTGAAGAACCTATACCCCTGCCCCTGTAATCGGGCAAAACAACTATTTCATGTATTGCACCCACATTGTTATGCTCCCTCTTGCTGAACCAGTTGGAATCTACAGCAATAAAACCAACCGTATCACCGTTTATCTCCGCCTTCCACACACCTTCCGGATCCCTTTTCAGAAGCCATCTTATATAGGATCCCACATCCTTGGGATGGGTGTAAGCATACTCCTCAAGACCCTTGTAAGATTCAAGGTATATTTCAATTAGACGGCCTATATCACCCTCCGATACTTTCTTTATTTCAAGCTTTCCTAATTTGTCTTCCACACCCATAAGCCGTTAGTATGTCTTCCTTACATTCACACCGGCAGGTATAAGGACATCAAATAGATGTCTTGAAGGTCTGTAGTTTTTCCTTAGATCCCTTATCTCAATATATATATCGTTACCCTCCTTATCAGTTACCTCAATTCCCTTTATATTCATGTCCGCATCAATATAAAGATTAACCTCTTCTATAATATCATCTTCCTCCTTAGGTTTTAATATCAACTTCTTGTATTCACCTTCAACTATCTCTCCCACCAAACTAAATACATCCTCCAAAGGTCTTGAAAAAAGGAAAAGAGCTTCAATAACCGAAGACCTGTTGTTACTCACCTTGTCAACTATAACCTCACCATCTTCTATATAGTGAATCATTATCTTATCGCCATCACACACAATAGTAGTCTTTTCAGGATAAAGATACTCAACCCTGAATCTTCCTTTTCTGTCCGCATAAAACATACCCTTTGAAAGTTCAATATCGGGGAACCATCTGTACTTTACCTTCTGGATAAAGTATATCTTTATGGTTCTTATATCGGAAAGTTTACCGTCAACCATTGATAGTATATTGCCATGGGAATAAGAAAAAAGTATGATCAAGAGAGAAAGCAACATCACAGTCTATCAAACCTCCTTATAAAGGAGACAAGAAGATCATGCCACATTTCAACCTTATCCCAAGCTATGAGGCCGAAGTTGTCCATCTCCGTATGTCTCAAACTGAAAGGATTTGAAGATAGGAAAAGGGATTTTATGCCTTTTCTTTTAAAGGGTATGTGATCACTTACACC
>WFPJ01000050.1 GCA_015487615.1 Aquificales bacterium
GCATCCCTTATGCCTTCATAAAGCTTTTCTACGAAACTTTCCTGTTCTCCTTTCAAGCCCAAAGAAACAAGACAGTAAAGAGGATTTCCCCCCTTGGCGGATATATCACTTATATTAACAGATATGGCTTTCCAACCTATCATGTATGGGTCCCAATCTTTTCTAAAGTGCACATTTTCAACAAGTACATCCACCGTATATAAAAGAAACTTGTCTCCCCATCTTATAAAGGCTACATCATCCCCTATAAATTCTTCACCTATCTTTTCCTTTATTATTTTGAGTAAGCTATCCTCGTTCATTTCCTAATATGGTAAAAAATACCCGACAGGACAACAATCCAAAAGCATGCGGTGAAGAACAAAAGTAGTAAATTTCTGGTGTTCATAACAGATAGATCAGGTTTCACAATAGCTAAAAAGGCTTGTACATCTTTATCCCCTGATAAGGGTATACTCCATCCACTTACATAGAACATTCTACCGTCCCATACCGCCTTTGATGTTGTGTCATAGGTATCCCTACCTATAAGGGTTGAAAAGTATATATTCCTTAAATTATAATCAACTATCATGAAGAAACCGTCCGCATCATTTCCCGGCTTTTTCCCTAACGGATCTCCCCTCAAAGGAAAATCTTTTGAAGCGGTTGCACCGCCTAAGGCTAAATAATCATCTGTTGGGTATATAAATGAGACCTCATCTCCCTCACTCCCTCCTATTAGTGTAGAAGCCAGAAGCATTTTTAGATCCTTTGAAAATATACTAACAAATCCGTCTGACATACCTTCCCTGAAAATGGCCCTTTTTATAACATTATCCGTAGTAGGAAAATCTGGAGAAAAGGTTTTCCCACCCACTATTATCATATCCTTAAACACTCTCAGAGAAGCTATACTATCAGGATGCTCCCCACCTATATAGGTTAATGCTTTTAGATGTTTTAAGTCATGATCAAGTACCGCTATAAATCCGTCATAATCTCCGGAATAGTGGGAATAAAAGGCATCTTCAGTAACGGGAAGATCAGGAGACCAAGTAAGACCTGCTATATAAATTCCATCTTCGTCCACATCCATAGTAAGGGGTGCATCTCCCTCTTTACCTCCGAGAAAGGTTGAGGCTATTATATTAAGATCTTTATCCAGTTTCATAACAAATACATCTATGGTTCCTCCGTTAAATGTGCGATCATAAGCTCCCTTTGTGGTCGGGAAATCCGGCGAAGCGGTTTCCCCCGCTATGTAAATGTGCCCGTTAAAATACCTCAAGGTGTAAGCATATTCATACTCATCTCCGCCTATATATTTAAGATGAACTATCCTTTTTAAATCCGGATCAAGCTTTATTACGAAAACATCCGCATCTTTCTTTTTATATGAAGAATCTGTTACAGGAAGATCGGGTGAGTGTGTCCATCCGCACAAATATATGTAACCTTCTTCATCAACAGCCACCGACCTTCCCCACTCTTCCTTTGAACCCCCTATTATTGCGACAGCTTTTAAATTTAGATCATTATCAAATTTGGCTACAAATATATCCCACGATGAAAATTTTCCTTTTGGTCTTCTTTCAAGGCTGACCGATTGCCAGTCCCTTGATGTAGTGTAACCTACCGTATATATGTAACCCTTTTCACCCATAATTAGGTTTATAGCTGACTCATTTTTTGAACCGCCAAAACTCTTGAATTTAATAATCGGATCTACATAAATGGGCAGTGAAGGATCAAACCCTTCAATCTTAAGGATGTAGCTATTGGAGTTTACTACATATTTTGCTTTAAGATAAACCCTTTTATCACCTATATACTGCCATGCAACGGGTTTTGATTTAATGAATGTACCTAAATCAGTTTCTATTACAAGATTACCTTCATCGTTAACATATAGGTTTTTTATCTCATAGAGGGTTACTTTTACATTCTCTGGACGGAAATACGGATTAAACTTCCATAGCATCTCATTGTACGCACCTTGGCTTTTATAGGTTAACAGAAATCCTTCCCCCACCAATTTTATTTCTCCAAAGGCTATGTTCTCATAATAATAGCCCTTCTGGAATGCCCTAATAGGCGACGGTTTATCCGCTTTAACAGAAACAGGTTCTGGAGTAATCTCCCCCTTTATGCATCCTTTTTCTGTACATATTTTGAAACTTCCGTCTCCATTTATATGAACGTAAGGTGTCCCAAGGGATTTATAACCGTGTTCCGCTTTTATAAAGGGGAAAGCTCCTGATTCTTTATAAACAAATACTAATGATAATATAAGTAAAATGTATATCATAGAATGTTTATTATAAAATAAAACTACTTATGTGAATTTTAACTAAGTGAAAATACCGTAAAGCGTGTTGACAGCATAAGGGGGATATGTAGATTGTAAACAGAAATGAGGAGGATGTAGGGATGAAAGGATTGATACATGCAATTGGGGTACTTTTCCTTATAATTGTCTTTATATCCTCATGCGGTATCAATGAATACAGAAAAGAAGAAGTAATTATACAGAAGGATATACCCACCCTTGTACAAGAACTCTGCGGACAATGTCACAGTTTAAAAGTAGGTGACAAAGTGATAGCGGAGGCAGAAGGAAAACCCCAAGTAACCCTATTACAAGGAAAGACAGAAGAAGAATGGAGAAAGACAGTAACAAAGATGATAGAACAACACAACTGCCCCGTACCCGGAGGAGTAAACAGCCCCACATACAACAAAATAGTGAAATATCTTGCAGAAAACTACGGACCTTCACTTACAACGCAACTACTACCCACTGACGACA
>WFPJ01000051.1 GCA_015487615.1 Aquificales bacterium
CATGAACCGCATACCGCCTTCACTATCTTCTCGTCATCCCACGTTGATACATCCCCACAACATCCTGGTCCAAAGTTGTTCTCAAGATAGCTCACTATCTTGCAATAGGGTGTGGTTGGATCTACACTGCAGTCGTTTACTCCTCCCGGTACAGGACACCCGTTCTTCTCTATCATCCTGGCTACGGTAAATGCCCAATCGTTCCTTGTTCCGGGTTGCTTTCCGTCCAAGAGTGTTACATCCACTCCTATTGCATTGAAGGTTATTCTCTGATTCGCTACTACCAACCCGTGACATTGTCCGCAAAACATTTGAGTCAGTTCTTGTCCTGTCTTTGTTGAAAGATCAGGCTGTGGTATTGCAAGGTTGGAAAGGTAGTTTACTATTTTGTCTACCGCCGGTCCGTTTATGCCACCGGGTACTGGGCAGTTGTTTTTGTAGATCATCTTCTCTACTGTCTCTCTCCATCCTTTCGCATCTTTGTTCATGGGCAGTTCTATGTCCCAGTATTTGTTTCCTGTTGTTATTCTTTGTCCGTTTATTACTATTCCGTGACATGCTCCGCAATAGATTTGGGTGAGTTGTTGTCCTGTTGCTGTGTTGGGGTCAAGGTGTTGTCCTACGTTTGGTCCTACATTGGTGTTTAGCCAGTTTACTATTCTTGCAAATATTTGTCCTTGTGTTCCTCCGGGTATGGCGCATCCGTTCTTTTCTACCATTCTCCTTACCGTATCAGACCAGTCTTGTTTTCCCGCTGGTATTTTTATGTCTCCTCCTAAGGGGCTTTTTGTTACTCTCATTATGATGTTTGATGGGTTGTTGGCGTCTATTATTACTATGCCGTGACATGTTCCGCAGGTTAATTTTACAAGATCTTCGTCTTCAATATTCAATGTATTTATATTGCTTTCTGGTCCTGCCTCTTGATAAAGGAAATCAACAATTTTATCAAATTCATCTTCCCCTACTTCACAACCATATATATTTATCATTCTCATTACGGTGCTTGACCATCCTTCCCTGTCTTTGCCTTTTAGCAGATGGATTTCGGGTTTTCCTTCCGCCTTTACTATATATTTATTTCCCACCTTAAGTGAATGACACCTACTGCATGTTTGTTGAACTATATTTTTACTATCCTCTTTTAAAGTTATGCTTTCCTTCTTTGAAGTTCCACAACCGCTTATTACACTAAATATTACCAATATAAAAGCTATCTTTCCCAAGGCTTCTACCTCCTCTTCCCCTAAGCGACAGCTTATCTTATTATAAATAATCGTGATAATTCGTTTTTAATAAATTCTATTAATCCCTCTATTCTCACTTCAACATCAAGGGCGTAGATATTCTCTGATGGTTCAAGCTTGAATATATCCTTCATAGTTGTGATGTACATATTTCCCGATCTGGGTCTGAAGTTTTTGTAATCATAATGATCCCTAAAGGATATCTTTTCTGTTATATTGAAACCCATTCTCTCCAATGTGGTAAAAAATTGATCGTTATCGCCGAGTCCTGAAAAGGCTATCCATTTCATTTCAAGCATATCTTTATCTATATTTCCGAATCCCTTAATAGGGTTATATAACCTTTTAAAATCTCTGTACATCTTAAATACTGGTTTATTTATATTAATCTCAAAGGGTTCTGCCTCCTGATATGCCAAAATTATAGCATCCGCTCTTGAGAGGGAAGAAAGAGGTTCTCTTAACCTTCCGAAGGGTAAAAGTCTGTCTTTAATATCCCGTTTTCTAAGGAGGACCATGTCTAAATCTCTATAAAGACCTCTGTGCTGGAACCCATCATCAAGAATGAAAATATCAGGATATAACTCTTTTACTGCATAAATGCCACCTTCATATCTATTTTCCGCAACAACAACCGATGTGTTAGGTAATAGTTTTGCAAGCATAAAGGCTTCATCACCGCTTTCTTTTATATTTGTTTCTATCTCGCCCCACCTTGAAACAATCAAGGGACCTTTACTCTTTCTTTTATAACCTCTCAACAGGATACATATCCTGCTATCTGATGACAGTTGTTCTGCTATAAATCTTACGGTTGATGTTTTACCGCTACCCCCTACGGAAAGGTTACCGACAGATATAACGGGCAAAGGTAGTTTTTTCTGTTTAATAATGCCTTTGTCGTACGCATAATTCCTTATTTTTGTAACGAGGCTGTACATGTAAATATTTTATCCGGGCTTTAAGATGTTAAAATATTGTACTCATAGATATGAAGAGGGATAGATACTGCGGTGAAGTAAGCCTTTCCGATGTGGGAAAAACTGTCACGTTGTGTGGATGGGTACACAGGATAAGGGATCACGGGGGGGTTGTATTTCTGGATCTAAGAGACAGGACAGGTATAATCCAATGTGTTATTGAGGAGAAGGATGATTCCGAGCTTTATGACAAAGTCAGTAAGCTGAAACCTGAATTTGTTGTAGGTATAAGGGGTGATGTAAGAAGAAGACCGGAGGGTACTGAAAACCCTAAACTGAAAACAGGATATGTTGAAGTGTTAATAAGGGAATTGGAAATCTTTAACACTTCGGAGGTTCCACCCTTTCCCATAGACGAAGAAACCCATGTTTCTGAGGAATTAAAGTTGAAATACAGATATCTTGATCTAAGAAGAGAAACTATGAAGGAGCATATACTTTTCAGACACAAGGTTTATCAGATAGTAAGGAGATTTTTTGATAGTAAAGGATTTATTGAGATAGAAACACCCTTTTTAACGAAATCAACACCTGAAGGAGCAAGGGATTTTATTGTACCATCCCGTTTACATCCCCATAAATTTTATGCACTTCCCCAATCTCCCCAGCTTTTTAAACAGATATTAATGGTGGCGGGATTTGACAGATATTTCCAGATTGTAAAATGCTTGAGGGATGAGGACCTCAGGGCTGACAGACAGCCAGAATTTACGCAGATAGATTTTGAGATGTCCTTTGTGGATGAAGAAGATGTTATGGAAATATGTGAGGAGCTTATATATGTCCTTTTTAAAGAGCTTCTCGGTGTTGAGCTTAAAAGACCATTTGACAGATTGTCCTACGATGAGGCTGTTTCACTATACGGGACCGACAAGCCAGATAGAAGATTCGGTTTGAAGCTTGTTGATCTAACCGATGTTTTAAAAGATACGGAATTCAGGGTTTTCAGGACAGCTATAGAGGAAGGGGGTATTGTAAAGTCAATAAATTTTAATAACGGAAATTTATCAAGAAAGGAGATAGATGAACTTACCGAGTTTGTGAAGGGGCTCGGTGCTCCAGGTCTTGCGTGGATAAAAGTAGAGGCGGGAAATCTTGTATCACCTATAACCAAGTTTTTAAAAGAAAAGGAGATAAAAGCCATACTTGAAAGGAATAGAGCTAAAGAAGGTGATGTGATATTTTTCTCATCAGGGAAAGAGGAAGATGTACACAGAATTTTGGGGAATCTCAGGATTCACATGGCAAACAAGTACGGTCTTATTGATGGGAATAAATGGGATATTCTTTGGGTTGTGGATTTTCCACTTTTAGAGTGGGACGAAGAGGAGAGACGATTTGTTTCCTTACACCATCCTTTTACATCACCAAGAGATAAGGATTTGGAAAAGATTGAAGAAGCCCTCAAGACAGAAGATCTTGTAGAGAAGAAGAAACTTGTACATTCAATAAAAGCCAGAGCTTATGATCTTGTTTTAAACGGTGAGGAGATAGGCGGAGGTTCCATTCGTATACACAAAAGGGACGTGCAGGATAAGATATTTAAGCTACTTAATATAGATGAAGAAGAAGCCAGAGAAAAATTCGGGTTTCTTTTGGAAGCCCTTAAATATGGGGCACCTCCCCACGGAGGTTTTGCCTTCGGTCTTGACAGGCTTGTCGCACTTATGAGAGGACTTGACTCCATAAGGGATGTTATTGCATTTCCCAAAACTCAAAAAGGTATTTGTCCTTTAACAGAAGCTCCGGATTATGTTTCGCCCAAGCAGTTAAGGGAGGTTCATATAAAATTGGAATGATGGAATTTAAAAGTACCACTATCATTGCGGTCAGAAGGAACGGCGAAACTGTAATGGGTGGTGACGGTCAAGTTACATTAGGAAGCTCTGTGGTTAAAAAGAGTGCAAGAAAGATAAGGAAGCTTTATCATAACAGTGTGGTTGTAGGTTTTGCTGGTTCCGCTGCTGACGGACTTGCCCTTATGGAAAGGCTTGAATCAAAGCTTGAAGAGTTTAGAGGTAATCTGCTTAGGGCGTCTGTTGAGCTTGCAAAGGATTGGAGAACGGACAGATATCTTAGGAGACTTGAAGCCCTTCTTTTGGCAGCTGATAAAGAGAGAATGCTTCTTTTATCTGGTACTGGGGATATAATAGAACCCGATGAACCGGTTTTAGCCATAGGTTCCGGCGGAGACTACGCAAGATCCGCCGCTCTTGCCCTCTACAGGAATACAGAACTTTCTGCAAGGGAGATAGTTGAAAAATCCCTTGAGATAGCTTCCGAGATATGCATATATACTAATAACAATTTCATCATAGAAACTATTTAAACTTGATTACCTCTAAATACTCTCCCGCCTTTATCTCCCTGACACCTATATCAACTATTGCGTAAGCGTTACCCTCCACAAGGGATGTAAGCATGTGGGAACCTTGTTTATCCAAGGGTGTACATACATACTCCTTATCCTCAAACCACACCTTCACCCTTAAAAACTCTTTTCTGTCGGAAGACTTTCTAAAAAAATCCTTTACAAGCCTTGCCTTTATTCTTTCAGGAAAAACCTTAACCGCACCCATCATCTTCCTAAGGGCTGGGTAAACAAGAAGATCAAAGGCTACCGCTGTAGATACTGGATTTCCTGGTAAACCGAAGAATACCCCTCCATCGCCGAATATACCGAAGGCAATAGGTTTTGCGGGCTTTATTAACACACCGTGAAACCTTATATCTATACCCAGTTCTGTAGCTATATGTTTTACATAGTCTTTTTCACCCTTTGACATTCCTCCTGTGGTTATGACCATATCAAATCTTGAGTATCCAGATAAGGCTTTAGATATATCATCTTTTCTATCTTTCACTATCCCGAGATGTACTGCTTCAGCACCCGCCCTTTCAATTAGGGCTTTCAGCATGTAGTTGTTTGATGAAACTATCTTCCCATCATCCTCTATGCACGTTCCTATCTCCGCAAGTTCGTCCCCTGTGGATACGATTGCCACTCTAGGTTTGGAGTTTACCCATATATGCACCCTATTTATCTGAGCAAGGAGACCTATCTCATAAGGAGTTATGTCTGTGCCTTTTCTAAGAAGGATATCCCCTTTTTTAACTTCTTCTCCTTTTTCTCTTATATTTGAACCCTTTTTAAAAGATTTGTATATTAGAACCTTTCCTTCCCTTTCTTCGGTGTATTCAACCGGTACAACAGTATCCGCACCTGGTGGTAGAGGGCTACCAGTGAACAGCTTTATCGCTTCTCCCGGACTAACTTTTGCCTTGCTTTCCTTTCCCGTATCAGAGACACCTGCGACCTCAAGTTCAACGGGATTTTCGGAAGATGCACTTTTAATATCTTCGTATTTAACCGCAAAACCGTCCATTGCGGAGTTTGTAAAAGGAGGTATATCAAAGGGTGAGGCTATGTCTTCCCTCAGGATCCTTCCGCAGGCTTCAGTGATAGGTAACCTTTCCCTTTCAAGTTCTTTTGTGTGAGCAAGAACCTCTACAAGAGCATCTTCAAATTTGATCATTTTGAAGATTTTACTTTAATGTCTATATGCCTGTTATGTATGTATCTCATAATTATATAATTTATAAGCTTATTTATTAAGGTGTTTTTATTCTTTTTATTCCTTAACGACTTTAATATCTTGAGCGCGTATTTATTAGGTACAATCCCTAAAAGGAATCCCGCCACAATTAAAAAAGGTACACCAGGTAAAAGGGGTAAAAATATACCCACTATTCCTATTAAAATCAAAATTATAGCTATAAATATTCTCATCACTTTTTTAATATATTCCCACAAGCCGGCGGCGGGACTCGAACCCGCGACCTAAGGCTTACGAAGCCCTCGCTCTGCCGACTGAGCTACGCCGGCTATTTCAAAAAATAATTATATACTTAACCTTTCATGTGGGAAGCCTTGATAAAGGACACGAAGAGGGGATGGGGTTTAAAGGGTTTACTCTTGAATTCTGGATGAAACTGGCATCCTATATACCATCTGTGATTTTTAAGTTCCATTATCTCTACAAGTTTGCCGTCGGGAGAGAGACCTGAAAATACCATGCCCGCCTTTTCAAATTCTTCACGAAATCTGTTGTTAAACTCATATCTGTGCCTATGTCTTTCATTTATCATTTCCTGTTTGTAAATCTCATAAACTTTTGTGTCTTTCTTTATAACACACGGATAAGACCCAAGCCTCATAGTACCTCCCTTGCTTTCTACACGCCGTTGATCTTCCATAAGGTCTATAACCGGATAGGGTGTTTCGGGGTTGAATTCCGTTGAGTCCGCTTCTTTCATACCAAGAACATTCCTTGCAAATTCTATAGCCATGAGTTGCATACCCAAGCATATTCCGAATATGGGTATATTATTTTCTCTTGCGTAAGTTATAGCATCTATTTTCCCGGTTACCCCTCTTTCACCGAATCCGCCTGGGATAAGTATTCCGTTCAATTCTTTGAGATCTTCAATAGAGTAGTTGCTTGCATCAATCCATTTTATTTCAACTTTGATATTATTGGCTATACCGCCGTGGATGAGGGCTTCCTCAATGCTTTTGTAAGCGTCCTTAAGCTCCACATATTTACCCACAACTCCTATTCTTGTTTTTTCCTTTGCGGACTCAAGGATGTTTATAACCTTTTCCCATTTACTTACATCCGCTTCTTTGCACGGTATGGAAAGTTTGGCGGATATTATATTGTGAATACCTTCTTCTTTAAGTTTTATAGGTATCTTGTATATGTAATCCATATCAGGTGCTGATATTACCGCTTCCTTGTCCACACTGCAAAAGAGGGCTATCTTCCTTTTTATTGGTTCGGGTATATCCATCTCCGCCCTGCAGATAATGATATCCGGTTGTATACCTATTTCCCTAAGCTCTTTTACCGAGTGCTGGGTTGGTTTGGTTTTTAACTCTCCCGCAGTTTTTATGTACGGCACATAGGTAAGGTGTATAAAAAGGGCGTTGTCATCTCCTACCTCAAGTGAAAGCTGTCTTACCGCTTCTAGGAAGGGTAATCCTTCAATGTCCCCCACCGTACCCCCTATTTCTACTATGGATATATCACAACCTTCAGATGCCTTCTTTATTAATCTCTTTATCTCATCCGTTATGTGGGGTATGACCTGCACCGTTGCTCCCAAATATCCTCCCCTTCTCTCTTCTGATATAACATTGAAATAAACCCTGCCCGCTGTAACATTATTTTCCCTTTTCATAACTGACTCGGTAAATCGTTCGTAGTGACCCAAATCAAGATCCGTTTCCGCCCCGTCCTCCGTCACATATACCTCTCCGTGTTGATAGGGGTTCATGGTACCCGCATCCACATTAAGGTAAGGATCAAGCTTTTGGAGTGTTATTTTATAACCCATACTTTCAAGGAGCGAGCCTATGGAAGCTGAGGTTACACCTTTTCCGAGTGAGGACAGCACACCGCCGGTGATAAATATGTATTTGCTCATATAAGAAAATTATACACTTGGGAAATGTGGTGGAGACGAGGGGATTTGAACCCCCGACCTCCGGCTTGCGATGCCGGCGCTCTCCCAGTCTGAGCTACGTCCCCTTCAATAAGCTTTATTATATTACAATCATTCTTATGCAGAATAATCGGACAAAGAAGGGATATTTTGGTGATTTCGGAGGAAGGTTTGTTCCTGAAACCCTTATGTATGCCTTGGAGGAATTAGAGGAGAAGTACGAGGAAATAAAGAGGGATGAATCCTTCTGGAGTGAATTGAATTATCTCCTTAGGGTTTACGCGGGAAGACCAACACCTTTATTCTTTGCAAAAAATCTGACGGAATATGTAGGTGGCGCAAAGATATATCTTAAAAGGGAAGACCTGCTTCATACGGGTGCACATAAGATAAATAACACCTTGGGGCAGGCTCTATTGACAAAGAGGATAAATAAAAATAGAGTGGTTGCGGAAACGGGAGCGGGACAGCACGGTGTTGCCACAGCCACCGCATGTGCCTTACTTGGTATAGATTGTGTGGTTTACATGGGAGAAGAGGACGCCCGCAGGCAAGAGTTGAATGTGTTCAGGATGAAACTGCTCGGTGCTGAAGTTAGGATAGTAAAAAGCGGGTCAAGAACACTAAAAGATGCAATCAATGAAGCCTTAAGAGATTGGGTTACAAATGTTGAAAATACCCATTATATACTCGGATCAGTTGTTGGACCGCACCCTTTCCCCACCATCGTAAGGGACTTTCAGAAAATTATTGGCGAGGAAACTAAACAGCAGATACTTGAAGCGGAAGGGCGTTTGCCTGATGCAGTGATTGCCTGCGTGGGAGGAGGATCCAATGCCATAGGTATATTTTATAGTTTTATTAACGATGAACATGTAAGATTGATAGGGGTTGAAGCTGGTGGTATGGGTATAGAAACTGGAAAACATGCAGCATCCCTTAACGGAGGTTCAGTGGGTGTATTACACGGGATGAAGAGTTATTTCCTTCAAGATGAAGAGGGACAGATTATGAACACCCATTCAGTATCAGCGGGTCTTGACTATCCGGGGGTAGGTCCGGAACATGCCTATCTTAAAGAGATCGGGAGGGCGGAGTATCTAACAGTCACGGATGAGGAAGCCCTTGAAGGTTTCAAACTTCTTTCAAAAACCGAAGGAATCATACCCGCCCTTGAATCCGCCCATGCGGTTATAAGAGCTGTTGATGTTGCAAGGGAGTTAGGAAAAGAAGGAATTCTTGTTATCAACCTTTCCGGTCGTGGTGATAAGGATATGTATCAGGTGATGAAGATTATGAATGGGAAGGTTTAGGGATTTTAGAGAATGGGTAAGGGAATTAAGAGAAAGATCAAGGGAGTTTATTGTGTTGGTTGAGGGTAAAAGGGATGTACTGGCGTTAAGAAAATATGGTATAAGGAATATTATGGATCTTTCTGGGAAGAGATTCGCGGATATACCCGATATGTTGGAGGGAAAAACAAGGGGGATAATACTACTATTTGATCTTGACGATGCGGGTGAAAGGATAAATTCAAATATGAGGAAAATTTTATCTTCACAGGGGTTTGAAGTAGATGAGGATTTCAGAGAATTTCTCAGGGAGATGGGGGTGAAGAATGTTGAAGATATTAAGGAGTACGTATCATGAAACATCTTGCTACCCTTGAGAAGGTTTTTACGTGTGACAGATTGCTCAGGCTTACTCTTGATATTCTGCTCGGAATAAGGAGTGAGATAAAGGCTGATATTGAAGAGATATTGATGATTGCAGAATCGGTGGATGATGGAGAATCCCTTACAGTTCTTCAAGGAATATTCAGTGGTATAGAAAAGATATTTATACCTAAATTAGATGAAGTTATTGATAGCATTTATGATGATTATGAGATATTCAATTTTGATATAAGTGTTTTTTCTAACATGATTAATTACATTGAGAAAGATATAAAAAATCTTGATCCGGTGAATACATTAGCTGCAAGGGTTGACTTTTTGCTACTTGTATTACAGGATATGCTTGAACCTGCCCATGACAGTGAGGTGTTGAAAACACTTATAACGCCTTTTATTGTTTATGAAGAAGTTTTAAAGCATCTATCTGAATTTCTTAAAAGCTTTGAAAAAACATACATGAAGTGATAAAATGTTTTATCAATTAAAAATTCCCGTGCATAAATAATACTGATTGAGGAGGAAAGTAATGGCAAAAAGGGGTCGTAAAAAAGGTGGTCCGAGGTATAAAAAGATTTCTGTTTCTTTACCTAAAAGACTTTATCTTATACTTAACGGTGTAGCTATGGGTGATGAGAGAAAACTTAACAGACTTATAAGGGGTATCTTGGAGGATAAATTGATGGAATCAACTGTTGCAGAACTTGAAATGTATCTCGGGAGAGTAGAGGAAGAAGAAATTCAGAAAAATCAAGAAGCAGATGATAAATAAAAAGAAATTGGATGATTTGTCACCGTATAAAACGGAGACTACAAAATGTAAGGTAAGACTTTCTTCAAATGAATTACCTTTTGAGTTTCCAACGGAGATTATTTATGAAGCCCTGAGACAGGTTGACGAGACTAAGATAAGGCTATATCCAGATCCTGAGGCTAAAAGGTTAAAGGAGGCAATAGCAGATTTTATAGGTGTACCAGAAGAGAATATACTTCTCGGAAACGGTTCCGATGAGCTTATATATTACATAAGTCTTGTTATAGGGGAAAAGGGTGTTTTTATACCCGTTCCCACCTTTCCTATGTATCTTATTTCTACAAAGGTTGCGGGCAGGAAGCCCTTTGAGGTATATTTGGATCCGCATTTTGATATAGATGTAGAAAGGACTAAAAGTGTGCTCGGGGAGGTTGATCTTGCTTTTTTTTCTTATCCTAACAATCCTACGGGCAATCTTTTTTCAAAGGAAAAAATAAACTTTATCAGGGAAAAGGGTATTTTTATTGCGGTGGATGAGGCATACTACAACTATGCTGGGGATACTTTTATAAATGAGGCTTTAAAAAGGGAAGATACGGTTGTTCTTAGAACTCTTTCCAAGATAGGTATGTCAGGTCTTCGTGTAGGGGTGCTTATAGGTGTTAAAGAGATTATAAGGGAGATAGAAAAGATTAGGCTACCATTCAATATTTCTGCAGTGTCTCAAGTTATTGCCACATATCTTCTTTGCAGGGCTAAGGATTATATAAAGTGTATGGTTGACAAGGTTATAGAGGAAAGAGAACGCCTTGAAAAGGAAATGTCCCGTATAAAGGGAGTGGAAGTCTTCAAGAGTAAGGCTAACTTTATCCTCTTTAGAACACCCTTTCCAGCAGATGTTGTTCATAAGGAACTTATAAAGGAAGATGTACTTGTAAGGGATGTATCCTACATGCCTTTGCTTGAAAGGTGTTTGAGGGTTTCAGTGGGAAAGCCAGAAGATAATGACTTTTTCCTTGAGAAATTGAGAATTGTCTTAGAAAGGCTTTAGCTTATAACTTCAATTGTAGAAGTATTTCCCTTTTTCTTAACTATTATCTTTTGTTCAAACTTCTCTGCCAAATCAGGTATATGCGTTATTACTCCTATCATTCTGTTAACCTTGGATTTTAGCATCTCAAGGGTTTCCCATGCCTTTTCCCTTGTTTCTTCATCAAGGTATCCAAAACCTTCGTCTATAAAAAGACTTTCCAAGGGTGCATTCTGAGAGAGAACATCACTTATACCCAAGGCTAGACACAAAGACGCTATGAAGGTTTCACCTCCACTAAGGGAATCCACACCCCTCGTATTATCTGTTGCCAGAGTATGATCTACTATAATGAGATTTCCGCTTTCGTCTATTTCAAAGGTATATGAACCGGTAAAATCATAGAAGTATGCGTTTGCAGCATCTATAAGCTTTATCATCATAAGATTAGATGTAAATTGGGGAAGCTTGTCACTCCTTAAATCCTCCTTTATCCTTTTGTATATAAGAAGCTTTTCTTCAAGATCTTTTCTTCTCTTTTCCATCTTTTCCTTTCTATTTAGTATCTCCTTCGTGTGGGTTATATTGGCGGAAAGCTCACCTTTCCTTCTTTGAATCTTTGAGAGTATATTTTCCATATCTTCTTTCTTTTTTGTTAACTGATAAACATCCTCAGTGGTTTTTATCTTTTCCGCTTCTCTTAGACTTTCTTCCATAACTTCCTTCAATTTTTCAATCTCCATCTTAAATTGGTTTATCTCCTCTTCTATAATCTTTGCACTCTCATCGTCAATAATTTTTTCCTTAAGTTCCTTTAAATTTCCGTATTTTATAAAGAGTGGTACAAGCTTTTCTGCGAGGTCTTCTTGTTCCTTTTCAAGTTCCTTTATCCTCTTTCTTGTACTTTCAAGTTTTTCTTTAAATAAGGTTTCCTGTCTTCTTTTTTCTTCTACCCTATTTCTAATTTCCTCGTAACCTTTTTCTATTTCCTCTATCTTTTTACTCAGCGACTTTAAATTTGTGGAAATTTCCTCATATATGGAAGTTAGAGTATCCTTTGTTGAAAGTTTGTTGTTCTTTATCCAATCTATTGAGGAATTTATATATTCCTTATACTCTGATATAAGGGAATTTATCTTTTTAATATCCCCTTCTATCTCTCCTGCCTTTTCCTTTAACCTACTCAGTTTTTCCTGCAGTTCTACCAGCCTGTTGTTGTATTTATCAAGGGTCTTTCTCTTTTCACCCAGCTCCTTTATCTTAATTTCCAAATCCTCTTCCCTGTATTTGCTTACGCTTGTATTTTTGATACGTTCCGATAAAATTCTTATCTCTTTTATAATCGTATCCCTTTCCTTCATTATCTGTCCAATAGTTCCTTCCAGTTTCCCTATGTTTCTTTCTTTTGTTTTCTCAATATCTTTCAGCTTTTCAATATCCTTTTCCAGCCTATGTGTATCTACCTCTATGTGCTCATCAACGTATTTACCTTTATATATGTTACCGCATACTGGACATATATCCCCTTCCTTAAGCTGTTCTCTTATTATATGTGCTTTATGTAAGCTCATTTTTTCTTCCAGCTTCTTTAACTTTACCTTGATATCGCTAAGCTCTCTTTTTTCCTTTTCAAGTTTTTTTTCTGTTTCTTTGAGTTTATCCTCATACTCTTTTAGTTTTTTACTAAGCTCATTTTTTCTTTCAATATCGCTTTTTATCTTCATAAATTCAGGATATATACGCTCATATGGAATCAAGGATTCAATTTCCTCTTTAAGCTTCTCTATAAGGCTTTTCCCCTTTTCTATTCTTTTGATGGTATCTTCCATTTCTTTTTCATACTCTCTTCTCTTTATATTCAATTCTTCAAGTTTTTTGTTTAGATTTCCTACAGTTTTGGATCGGTTTAAAGCCTCTTTTATTTTTTCCTCCCCTATTAAAAGAAGGTTCAATTTTTCTTTAAGGGAAGGTATCTTTTTCCTTTTATCTTCATACGCATGGAGTTTTTGTATCAGATTTTCAAGTTCTGTCTTTAGCGCTATGTATTTTCTTTCCAGATCTTCCTTTTCTATGTTTAAATGTTTAAGATTTTCTGAAATATTTTCGTGCATGTTAATATAAGGTATAAAAGGACGAAGTTCTTTGTACTCTTTGAGAAGGTTTTCCTTTTCTGAAATTTCATCTTTCTTCCTCATAAACATTTCATATAGTCTTTTTGCGTCTTCAAACCTGTTCATAAGTTCCTTGTACTTTTTTGCCTTTTCAATTTCTTTTTCAATCTCTTTCAGATTTTCTTTTGCTTTTTCCTCTTCCTTTTCCAGTTCCTCAATTTCCCTTTCCATATTTTCAACGGTTTTGGGATCTATATCCTTTATGCCTTCATATTCCCTCAGAAGTTCCGTATATTCTCCTTCAATCTCTTTATACTTTTCTGAAGCTTTTTTGTTTATAAGTTCAAAATCAATACCGAGCAGTTTTAATAATATTTCTCTCCTCTCCGCGGGCTTTGACGGTTTCAGGAACCTGTCAAATTCACCTTGGGGTAGGAGAATCACCTTTGTAAATATGTCATAGGAGACACCTATTAGGTTTTCTATAAACCTTTCCATCTCCTTTTCTTTTAGTTTGAGATCCAGTCTTTTGTTATCTTCATAAAACCTGACTATGCTTTTTGTTTTCTTAGAGAAAAATCTTTCTATTTTGTATTTTCTGTTTTTAACCATAAATTCGAGAGAAACTTTAAGGCTGTCCGCACCTCTTGAGAGTACCTTTGTATTTATACCCTTGGGATTGTTCTGATATCTAGGTACTTTTCCGAATAAGGCATAGGTAATTGCATCAACTATGCTAGTTTTACCCGCACCGGTTTTGCCCTGTATAACAAAGAAAGTGAGTTCGCTGAAGTCTATGGTTTGTTTTTTCCTGTAAACAGAAAATCCTTCTATTTCAAGGAGAAGGGGCCTCATAGGTTTCCTCTAACAGATTCATGAATACCTTTTCTATGTCTTCTGGCATCTCCTCCCCGTATTCTTTTTTATAGTATTCCTTATACAGTCCTAAGGGTGTAAGATTTATATTTTCAAGGGAATGCTCCTTACGGGTGTCATATTCGCTTCTTAGTTCAACGCCCCTCGGAAGCTTTTCGCCTATCTCCTCTTTTATTCTATCAACAATGTAGGGTACTGTCTTTTTATTTTTAACATTTACTATGAGTTTTATATACCCGTTGAATCTTTTCATGTCGGGTAGTTTTCTAAGAACCTCATCCTGATCAATTTCTATGTTTATAAGGGGATTTTTAATATCTATTTTTACCATCTCTAAATGTTTTATACCCTCTTCGTCTATTTCAATGAAGTTAAAGTACTTTTCCTGCCCCGCTTCAGAAAAGTCTATCTGGTAGAGGGTTCCGCTGTAATAGGCTGGAACTGGAGCTTTATCTATCCTCTGATACTTATGAACATGCCCAAGGGCAACATAGGTAAATGAGTGAGGAATGGCAGAGGGTGGTACAGCGTAATAATCTGATATATGTACTTCCCTTTCCGTATGGGTACATATCGCACCCGCTATCATAAGGTGGGCTAAAAGTATTTTAATTTTTTTCTCTTCTGTTTTTTTATCCATATAGTTGATAAACTTCTCAACCTTTTCCGCGTAAGATATGTTTGCCCTTTCACTTGCTTCTGTGATTACCCTTTCAGAAGGATAGGGAAGGGCAACTATTGTTACATGATCAAGATCTATCGTGAAGTTATCAGGCCTAGGTCTGTCAAATATGTGAACTCGTGCCAACTTGCTCAGCTCTTTAATACTTTTAAAGAAGTCATAACTGTCATGGTTTCCCGCAATTACTATAGTGTCTATCTTGAGTGAATTCAATCTGAGGAAGAATTCTTCAAATATAAGCTGTTTTGAAAGGTTGTCGGGATTAGCCTTATCAAAAACATCACCTGCTACCAGCACAGTGTTTACGTTGTTTTCTTTTGAAAAACTTATAATCTGATCAATGGCATAAAGGAGATCTTCGTTTCTGGATATATTTCCCAAGGTTTTACCTGCGTGAAGATCGGATATATGTACAATCTTCATTTGCCTTTTTCTATAAGTTTCTTTAGCTTTTTCATGAATTCGTTTTGTTGACCGTATTCCTCAAGATATCTGTACTTTTCTTCACTTCTCTTGTGAACTATTTCAAGTACCTCTTCTGGATCATCCGTTACTGTCATTATATTTATATCTTCAGGATCTATAGTGCCGAATTTTATCATAACGTTTTTCATATAGTCTATTAGAGGTTGCCAGTAGTCACTGCCAAACAATATTACGGGAAACCTGTGGCTTTTACCTGTTTGAATTAGGGTGAGGGCCTCAAACAGTTCATCAAAAGTTCCGAATCCACCGGGAAAGATAATATAAGCTAAGGAGTATTTAATAAGCATTACTTTTCTTACGAAGAAATAGTCAAACTGCAAAGATATGTTTTGGTACTTATTTGCTTTCTGTTCCGTGGGTATATCAATGTTAAGACCTACTGAAACAGCTCCGCTATCGTAAGCTCCTCTGTTAGCTGCTTCCATGATACCCGGACCACCACCGGTTATGATTGTGTATCCCTTTTTACCAAGCATAAAGGCTGTTTCGTATGCCAGCTTGTAGTAGATATCCGTTTCTTTACTCCTTGAGCTTCCGAAGAAGGTAACCGCAGGACCGAGATGGGCAAGCTCATCAAAACCTTTTACAAACTCGCTCATTATCTTGAGGACACGCCATGTGTCACCTTGTCTTAATTTAAGTTCCTCTATTATCTTGCTGTTTTGGTCACTCATTGGATATCTCTTATCATATTTTCTAGTTTGATTTTATCACCATCAACCTTTCTGTTTACCTTTGTAGAAGCCCTTACCCATCTGTAGGATTTTCTTTTCTTTTTCTTTACTTTCTTAACCGCTTTAGACTTTATGCCTTTGGACTCTTTGGCTATAGAGAAATCATATTCAAGTAGGGGCATACCCATAAGGAGTAGTGCTATAAAGGCTTTAAGCAGTTTCATCTAAAACCTCCTTCACAATCTCATGGGCATTATTATACATTTATACGGATCTTTTTCTTCATCTGTTGACTCTATAAGTGCAGCGGTATCAGGCGAAGTAAATTTAAATATAACCTCATCGGTATCAAAATTATCTATTGCATCCAATATGTATTTGCCGTTGAAAGAGATCTCGTATGGTTCTTCTGTGTATTCTATATCCATTTCTTCCCTTCCTTCACCAAAATCTGGATCGTTAACTTCCAGCACAAGCAAATTATCTGCGAAATGCATCTTTAAAGGCAGTACATTACCTTCCGCAATACTTGACAACCTCTTTAGAATTCTCTTCAGTTCATTTTTGTCAAGTTTAATTTCCATAGAAAAACTTGTTGGGATTACACC
>WFPJ01000052.1 GCA_015487615.1 Aquificales bacterium
ATAGCAATATGCGTGGGTGCGAGATATAAAAAAAAGATGTATCCCTACTACGGAAAGGTTGCGGAAATGTTAAAATCCATGGGTTATAACATTGTGTTCGTAGGCGATGATAAAGACAGAAATCTAGCAGAAGGGATGAAAGGTTTAAACCTTTGCGGGGAGTTAAGTATTATAGATACGATGGCTATAATAAAAGGTGCCATGCTTTTCATAGGAAATGATTCGGGGCTTACCCATGGTGCAAGAGCTGTTAAAACAAAGGCAATACAGATATTCGGGGGCACACACCCTTCACTTGGTTTTTCCCTATATCCGGAAGAGGGAAAGGTTATATATAAGGATCTTCCGTGTCAACCCTGCGATGTCCACGGCAAAGGTGAATGTAAAAGAAATTATGAATGTCTGGAAATAGATCCTTCACTTGTTGTTGAAACCGCAAAAAACCTCATCAACGATTTATAAGGCCTCTTATAGCTGAGTATATCCTTAGGGTGGCATCGGATTTGTTAAGGGTATAAAAATGAAAACCTTTAACACCGTTCTCTATAAGATCTTCACACTGTTTTATAGCAAACTCAACACCTATATCCGTAACAGCTTTGCTATCATCCTTCACCTTTTCAAGCCTATCTATTAAAGATTGAGGTATTGTAGCACCGCACATACTTGCAAACTTAACAATCTGACCGAAGTTTGTAATGGGCATTATGCCCGGAATAACAGGTATATTTATGCCCGCCTTCCCGAGCTCTTCCATAAATCTGTAAAAGTATGTGTTATCAAAAAACATCTGGGTTATTGAAAATTCCGCTCCTTTTTCAACTTTCAATTTAAAAAATCTTATCTCCCATTCCATATTTGGTGACTCGGGATGACCCTCGGGATAAGATGCGACACCTATAGAGAAGTGGTTGTTATATAAATATCGTATGAGATCTATAAGCTCGGTAGAATGATGACACCCTTGCTTAGCTAACCCATCTTTCGGTGGGTCCCCCCTGAGGGCAAGTATGTTTTCTATACCTTCATTTTTGTAATAGTCAAGTATTTCCTTTAACTCATCCCGCGTATGAGCAATGCATGTAAGATGTGCCATCACCGTTATTTCCGTTTCCCTGTGAATCCTTGTTACCACCCTCTGGGTTCTTTCCCTTGTGCTACCGCCTGCGCCGTAAGTTACCGAAACAAAGGTTGGTTTTATATGCTCCAATTTTTTTATAGTATTAAAAAGTTCCTCTTCACCCTTGGGTGTTTTCGGCGGGAAAAACTCAAAGGATATGCTGAAACTTGTTTCCTTCAGGATATGTCCTATTTTCATGATTCTTAGAATAATATAAACTAAGGATGGTTATATGGGGAAGAAATCCGGTACTTGAAGCCTTAAGATCTGGAAGGTCTATAGAAAAAATATTTATAGCCCACGACACAACACTTCCGAGAAAGATAGTTGAAGAAGCAAAGAAAAGGGGAGTTAAGGTCCAAAGAGTTTCAAGAAAAAGAATAGAAGAGATGGCGGGTACAAAAAAGACACAAGGGGTTGTAGCTATACTGAGCCCCGTAACATACACGGATGAAGATATCCTTTTAAAAGAAGTTATAGAAAAAGATTCTTTTCTTATCGTGGCGGATCATATAACCGATCCTCAAAATCTCGGAAACATTATAAGAACCTGTGAAGTATTCGGCGGACACGGAGTCATCATACCCAAGGACAGATCATCACCTGTCAATGAAACAGTGGTTAAAGCTTCCGCAGGTGCTGTATTTCATATCAAAATAGCCAAGGTTACAAATCTATCAAGAACCATAGAAAAGTTTAAAAATATGGGAGGATGGGTATTTGCGGTAGAAAAGGGAGGTAAAGATATAAGGGAAACAGAAATGTTTACACCATCAGCCTTGGTGCTTGGGTCGGAAGGTGAAGGTGTATCAAAAAAATTGCTTAATATGGCAGATATTACAGTCTCCATACCCATGGCGGGTAAGGTTTCATCCCTTAATGTAAGCAATGCCTGTGCAGTCGCTGTATGGGAACTTGTAAGGGGGAAGATTTGAAGGTTATAGAAGATAAAGAACTGACTGGCAAGGAAAATATGGAAAAGGATTTTTATCTGTTTAAATCACTCATAGAGGGCAGGGGAGAACCGACTCTCAGATTTTACAAATGGAAAGAACTCACTTTGAGCATAGGTTTACACCAGAAAGAAGAGGAATTTGATCTGGGTATTCCCGTAGTAAAAAGACCTACCGGAGGAAGGGCACTACTTCACGGATTTGATCTTTCTTTCTCTATAGTTGATTATGCGGAAAGATGGGGAAACAGACCCATTCTTGTTTATATGAATATTGCGGAGGTAATAAAAAATGTGTTCTTGAAACTCGGCGTTAAAGTATCCATATCAAGATCTAAGGGAGTTAGAAATCTCAACAAATTTTGCATGTTTGCACCCTCCTTCGGCGAGATAACCTTTAACAATAAAAAGCTCGTAGCCTATGCCACCCGTACTGAGAAGGGAGTGCTACTAGCCCACGGCTCCATGTTCCTTTATATTAATAGTGATAAGATATCAGAACTTTTAAAGATGGACATTAAATATGCGGTAGTTTCCCTTTCCGATCTTAATATAGAAGAAAAAGAATTCAAGAGAATGTTTAAGGCGGAATTGATTATTTAGCTTGTATTTTTAAAAATTCCACCACACCGTAAAGTTTTATTGAAAGCGCTTTTGATTCCTACGCAACTCTTGAAAGTTAAATAGAAAAAACTGGGACCAGAAGAGGGACAATATTGCAAAAACAAAGTCATAGTTATCCTATGGGATAGTTTCATTCCACTTCATCCCGTTTCTCCTATTTTGCATGGGGGACAAAGATTCCATCCCAATTCTTCTTGCCCTTGTAATGGCAATTAGCACAATCTTTTGAAGGGGTTTTAACAATACGCCTTTTCTCCGGCATAACAAAACCTTCCCACTTCCAGCCACCCACATCCCCCAGCTTACCCGTTTTTAACATTACGAGTATTATTCGCGGTGTCTTATAGTGCTTTCCCTTGAAATTTACAAAAACTACCTTTGATCCTACCGGGAAAGGTGGAACTTCTTTCTTCATCCTAAAGTCCTTGAAATGCTTCTTGAAGTGCTCCCATGCCTTATCGTTCATTAAGGTCATATGGTACCCCGGAACTATTGTGTAAAGGGGATTATCCTTAAGTATGACGCCTTCCTCAACAAATTTCATATCTGGCCAGTCTGCAGGAAACTGAACCCCATCCCCTGCAAGTACATAAAGAAAACCTACCAAAATAAAGGGGATAAGTACCCTCATCCTGACCTCCTCCTTTACAATATCAGTTTTGGCTACACGAATATAAATTTCAATTTGAAAAATTTTTAGAAAAATTTTTTATGTTAAAATACACCTCCAGAGATAAGGGGAGGTTGGTAAATTTCCGCTCCTTTACTCAATTTTCCCTTCTCTCTAAAAAACTTTTAAGGAGGGTAGGTAGCATGAGGAATTTATTAATTACAGCACTATTGTTAAGCGGTCATCTAGCATTTTCGGGAGAAGTAAACAACCTCATTCAGTTTAAGCCTAATACAACTGCCAAATCCTCGGAAGTTAATCAGAACTTCAATACTATCAAGGATGCGGTGAATGACAACAACAGCAGAATAGGAATGCTGGAACAGTTTAAAAATGACATGGAAAGTCCTAAAATACGCGCAGTAACCTACCACGCCTCTTGCTTCACTGCTGTACTTAAACCATCAGCATCCGTACCTCGGACATTCACAGGCTATCAATACTTACAAGATGAGGATAATACGGATGATTGGAACAATACATACTGTCCCATCACCCTGCCCGAGGGTTCAAAGATCCTGAAAATAGTAGCAAGGGTTTATGATTTTACGGCGGATGCTGCATATATAGTTGTGGGATTATATAGATCAGAATCCACAGCCTCCACCGAGGTGGGATCCACGGCACAATCATCAAACGCGGGTTATGAGAATTTGGAGATAGATCTTACGGGCAGTCCGGAAATTATTGAAGGCGGACCGGATGTTTCCTATGTACTCTATGCAAATTATTCAAGCGACCAAAAGGGTATGAACTTAGGATTAAAAGCGGTAACCGTTTACTACGAATATGATCCCACTTATTCTTCAACATTGCCTTAACTTTTACAAGCCCGCCCCCGTGCGGGCTTATTTTGATCTCATTATTTCAGAAAGCATCTGTATAACCGTATCTATCCTCTGATTCATCCTGTCAATTTTTCCGTCAAGCCTTTGGATTTCAGATTTAAACTCCTGATTCATTCTGTCTATCTTCTCATCAAGCCTTTGAATTTCAGATTTGAATTCCTGACTCATTCTATCAATCTTCTCATCAAGTCTATGGATTTCGGATTTGAACTCTTCCCTCATCTGAGTCATTTCTTGTCTTATCTGCCCCATTTCATTCCTTACCTGACCTATTTGTGTATCTATCTTCTGAT
>WFPJ01000053.1 GCA_015487615.1 Aquificales bacterium
GGTGAATGCAAGATAGTTATAAGGATTTCACGGAAAATTCTTGCAAATAATTCAGTTTTGTGCGGTAGGTGTAGCGAAAATGTATTTAACGAGCATCTAAGGTTTATTATCGATGAGGAGATTGAGGGTTGGAGGCAAAGGAATTCAGAGAACTTGTAAGAAGCCTTTTTAAAGGGAATATAAAAGGGACTGAATATGATAAGTTATTTTTTTATCTTGCAGGTATATTAAAAAGGCAGGGTGGTAATAGGCTTCCTCGGAATGAGATTCCTGAAGTAACGCGAGGATTTATAGTAAAGCTTTATGCGGAGAAAGATAAATTTATGAATTTAATGGAAGACCCGGCGGGTTTGCGTGCTTATATAGGTGTTACTGCAAAGAATTTTTTGTGTGATTATTTTAGATTAAAGAATAGGGATAAGGCGATACCCGAGTCGGAGATAGATCCCAATATCGGTAAGCGTCCCGAATATATTAACAGGGTTCCGGATCTTAAGATAATTCGTAAATATGAACTTTTGGAGCTTGAGGATGTTTTTAATAAAAAGGTTAAGCCCGAGGAGATTAAGTACTTTTGCTATTTATATGACTCAAAGAGGTATAAATGTCTGTGGGGGGATAAATCTGATGATGCCATATACAAGGATGTTTCAAGAAAGAAATACATATTTGAAGAGTTTAGAGAGGAAATTAAAAAACTGCAGGTGTCGGAGGAGCTTATGGAAGAGTTTATAAAAACTAAGCTGTCAGAAATCTGCGAAAAACTCCGTTTTGAAATATGTAAGGAGGCGGAAGATGACGCCTCTTGAAAAAGTTTTGGAAATTTATAAAAAAGCGTTGGGGGGAGAGGTGGAGATGGATGTGGAGGATACGATGGATATTGATGTTTTACCTATAGATTTTTCAAACATAAAGCCTAAGGAAATAAGAGAGATTTCAAAGGAATCTGAACTTTCTGAGGGAGATATTATAGAAATCTTCCCGAGCATAGACGGGCTTGAATTATATTTACTCGTATATCGGATATACATTAATGGTTGTGTTGAACTGCTTCCCGTATCAAAGTTTTATGAGCTTGCAACCCCTGATGATGTTTTGGTTTACATTGACGGGAATCCCTTTATAGTAGAGACGGATCTTGGATTTGAAATCCCTTTGGAAAACTTCCCGCGAAGATTCGGAAACAGGAAGGTGTTTAAGATAGGCAGGCTTACTCCCGAGGAATTAAAGGAGATTGAGGATGTATATGAGGGGAGGAAAAAGGGAGCAGGGGGTATGTACGGGGGTCCGAAGGAGGAGTTTAAAGCTCTTGAAAGTAAAAGATACTTTGTGTTGTTTGCAAACACCATAATAGAGGAAGAGGAGCTTGCTAAACTTAGCCTTTTCTTTGAAAAACACAAGGAACATGCCTTAGTGGCTGGGGAGGAGGAGAAAACTTGGGGAGAAAAGGGGGGTATAAAGTGGTTTTACGACAGAGAATCTGAAAAACTAATACTCATACCCGTGGAAGAGCTTAAAGGAAAAAGAAAGAGAATTTCACTCAAGATTGAAGGGGACGAGATCGTTATCTTTGAGGGAGAACTCCCGGAAAGAATTAACATTCCCCTTTCAAAGGGAAGCTACAGTTATTCTGTGTTAATGAAGGCATTGAGGGTTGAAGATGTTTAGTGTTCTGGATGTGCAGGAGAAGAAGAAGTTACTTGAAGATTTCCTGAGGAAACCATCAGGTCTATCTTCAAATGACATAAATGAGCTTTTGAGTGTTTTTCCCTTTGATAGTACGGAATTAAATTATCTCAGTCTTCTTGTTTTAAGAAAAAGGAAAGATATAGTACCCTTATCGGAGTTTTCCCGCAGGCTCGGTGTAAGTGAGGAAACCGCGGAGGAAATTTTAACAGCCCGGGAGAAATATGCCCTGTTCCCTGTAGCTTCTGAGAGGGAAGCAAAGCTTGTAAAAGCCCTTTTAATACCTATTAAAGAAAAGAAAGTTATATTTGTCGGAAATGAAATTACACAGAGTTTGGAGCTTATATGTAAACTTACGGGAAAGGGTTTTCTTGTGGTTTTTGACTCTGATTTTGATTTTAGAAGAAGCGGTTCCTATATGCTTTCTATTTATGCTTCTCTTGTTTTTGGTGATTGCTTCAAAAATATGGCTTTTACCGGTGTTATTACCCCAGAAGGAAAACTTGAGGAGGTTGAATTCTTAGATAAGAAAAGGGAAATTTGTAGAGAGAAAAACATTCCTCTTGTTTATCCTTCCGAGTGTTTGAATGATCTGGAAGATTTTAAAGGATTTATAACCTCTTTATCTTTGCCTCTTGTAATACTGCCCGATACGGATCCCTATCCTTTCCTTAATATATTCAAATTTAAGGAAGAATATTTAAGGGATGTATTCCATTTATCATATCCTCTTGTATATACAAGATCTTTTAAAGAAACAGTTGAATCTTTTGAAGAATTTGCGAACTGGATAAAAGATATATCAGCTGAGCTTAAAGCTATAAACGAAAGGCATATTCCTTTAAGGGTTGCTGTGACTGGAAAGGTACTTGTTATGACTTTTTATGCTGGTGTTGTCCTTTCAAAGTCAAGGCTTGCAGTAGATGTTTATCAATATGAGAATGAGAATAATACGGGTACATATAAGAAAGCAATTTCCATAAGCAGTGACAGGGATGTACCGGAAACGGCAAAGGTTAAAGACATTATAGAAATTCATGAAAGAGGGGAGTTTAAGGATATATACATTCGTCTTAAGACGGACGTTAAAGGGAAGGATAAATCACTTGAAATAAAACTTAAAGAAGGTAAAGAGCTTGACGAAAATACTTTAAGTGTAGCTTATTTTATTAATAAAAAAATAAGATCTACAGGCAAATCTTGTAAGAGATTGTTCCTTGATACTTCTGTACCCCTTGCATTTGCACTCGGATACTACCTTGAGGATTATATTTGTCTTGTATTAATGCACAAAGAAAAACCCGTTTATACAGTTGCATCTCCTGAAAGAGTAAATCTTTATCTGACTAATGCTTTTTCTCTGAACATGCTTGAAAAGGGCAGGGCTGTTGTTAATATTGAGGAGATAAGTAAAGATGAAGCTTTAAAACTGCTAAAGAAAGGTTATGTATCTTACATTTCCCATCCTTCCACCGCACAGGTCCTGGAAAGTATGCTTAACATGAAAATTGATGTAAGGAGGGAACCATTGAAACTCAAAAGCGGTGATACAGTTGTAGTTTTCCAGATCAAAAAAAGACCTTCCGAAGGTCAGATTTTTACTCCTGAGGAAGTTAAAAGTATAGTAGAGGAAGGTATGTTTACCTTTTACCTTGTGGAGGTGTATTACTGAGATGAGGGAGAATGATCTCAGCAAGGACAGGATACTTATAGCCCTGGGAGGGCTTTTGCATGATGTGGGGAAGTTTCTTTTCAGGGCAAGAGAACATGGTTTTGAATTTGAGGAAATTGATCTGAATGACAGTTTAAAAAGGCGGGATAAAAAGGAATATGAGGCTCAATATAAATACGAGCATGCGTATCTTTCAAGTCTTGTTTTTGAATGGTTTATAAGAAATGAAATAATATCTGAAGATGAAAAACAGAAGCTTATAAACTGGGGAGCAAGACATCATAATCCAACCAATGAGCTTGAGAGTATTGTCTGCCAAATTGCGGATTGGTATTCTTCTTCGGAAAGGGAAATAGTATTAGGTAGCTGTATAGGGCTTATGCATTCTGTCTTTGAAAGAATATCTATGAAACCCAAGAAAGAGAGAGAGGAAGCTTTTAAAGATATAAAGGAGTGGCATAGCAGAGACTTGGATTGTGAGAAACTTATTGATGATTCTAATCTTGTGGAGTGGGATAAAAGGTTCGGATTTTATGTTCCTGCGAAATTGGAAATTAGCAGGATAATATTTCCGGAATTGTTTGAAGGCAAGTTGTTCGTTGGAAAGATAGTTAGAGATGAAAAATCCAAGTGTTTGGAATTTCAAAATGAAGACGTCCTTATTGTTCCAACTAATAGGTCTAAATTTGAAGAAACTAAAAAAGCTGAAAAAAATTATGCTAACTTATTCAACAATTTCCTATTTGATCTTAAGAAGGCGAGCAATCTCAAAGGTTTACAGCTATTTAATTATATATATTATCTTTTTTACAAATACACATGGTGTGTACCCGCTTCTATATTTGATAGAAAAAAGCTTTCAAATCACTATCCTGA
The DNA here is from genome assembly GCA_015487615.1 of Aquificales bacterium. Classification (GTDB taxonomy): domain Bacteria; phylum Aquificota; class Aquificia; order Aquificales; family Aquificaceae; genus WFWF01. Next base: position 4,235 of record WFPJ01000053.1, read on the forward strand.
TATATCCCTATTTGATCATTCAAGGGTTCTATCCGCTATAGCTCTTTCAATTTATGATTGGGCTATTGAAGGAGGAAAAGGACCTGAAAATATTAAGCCTATTAAGACTGAAGACTGTTGGTATTTACCAACTGATGATCAAGAAGTTTTCCTTCTTGTTGAAGGAGATATAGGAGGAATTCAAAAGTTTATTTTCAATATTCACAAGTCAAGTGAGTCTGAACTTTCCATAGCAAAGGCTCTGAGGGGAAGATCTTTCTTCCTTACAATGCTTCCGGAGGTTCTTGCACGGTATATACTTAGCAAGCTTGAATATCCCATAACAAATGCTCTCTTTATAGGAGGCGGTAAGTTTCAGCTTTTGGTAGGAAACACAAAGAAAAATTTGGAAAGGATTGAGAAGATAGAAAGGGAAATAAATGAGTGGCTCTTTGAAGCCTTCCACGGTGAACTCAGCATTTCAATTGCTACGGTCAAAATGAAAGGTGATGTTTTCAGGAATGTTAAAAAAGAAGGAAAAGAAACCTTCCTTGATAAAGTGGAGGAGGTTCAGCTTGAGCTTGATAAGAAAAAGAAGAAGAGGTTTGGGGAGCTTATATGGAAAGATGAGTTTGTGGAAGATCCTACGGATGCAAAATCAATTTGTAAGTCGTGCAGAAGCCTACCTGTAGCTAACATTAAGGAAGAGTTGTGCTATTGGTGTGATAAATCTCAAGAGTGGGGAAAGGTTTTGCCAAAGGTTAGATACATAGCTTTTGATTTTGAAGGTGAAAATCTGAAAAAGTTAGAAAAAGAAAAAGTAATGTGTTTTGGAAAATTTGGTAAAGTCTATCTTCTTGAAGAAAATGATCTCTCCAAAGTTAAGGATCTACCTGAGATTCTAAATATAGAAGACACAGAGTTTAAAATTGAAGCGGATAAAGTAGTAAACGGCTTTAAGTTTATAGGACACTCAGCACCAAGAGTGCTTTCCGACAACTCAGATTATTTTGTTAGCTTTTTGAATAAGAAATTGAGGGATAAAAGAGGTAGAGATCTAAAGAATTGGGAAAAACTTGATAAAGAGCACATCTTACCTTTTGATCTATTGGTAGAGTTTGCGGAAGGAGACAAAAAACTTGGATTCCTCAGAGCGGATGTTGACTACTTGGGACTTATTCTGAGCGATGGACTGAGATATAACGAGTTCGGAAATGAGGAGATATACACAATATCGCGCATAGCTACCCTGAGCAGGATGCTTGATTTGTTCTTTGCAGGATATTTGAACAAGCTTGCTGAGGAGGTATCCCTTTGCTATGTTAAAAGAGCAATTGAAAGCTACAAACAAAGGTCTGAAAGACTCTCAGCTTCTGAAATAGAAAGGAAGGAGCTTCTGGAGGAGATTTATGATGAAAAAGAAGACAAACTAAAGATAGGGTCTCTTATCTATACTGTTTATTCAGGCGGAGATGATCTATTTGTTATTGCTCCCTATGATTTAGCCATAGAGTTTGCTCTTAAGTTGAGGGAAGAGTTCAGAGAGTTCACCTGTGAAAATCCGGAGTTTGGTATATCGGGAGGTATTTACATTGGCAGACATGATACGCCGATACACCTCGTTGCAAGGTTTACAGAGGATTTAGAGAATAAAGCAAAGAAAAGCAGAATAGCAAAGGATATGATAACCACTTTTGATAAGGCTTTGTTATGGAGCAAGGAAATAGAGGATTATGTTGATAGAAAAGGTGTTATGTTTTGCTCACGCAACA
>WFPJ01000054.1 GCA_015487615.1 Aquificales bacterium
ATAAACAGAACCACTACCGCATCTGGTAAAGTTTATTCTTAATAAAGAGAGCGTAACCTGACTTCCCTGAGGACAATCGCAAGTTATTTCAAAAGTACCCGAGTCAGCACCCCCGCACTTTTCTGAAACATGAAGATTGTTGAAGTTGACATTACATGTTTCACTTTTATTGTTCTGGTGGTCCGTAACCGTCACACTGACACTTCCATTCCAAGTACCGTTGTCAAAGATCTCGTCATCACCGTCATCTTCTTCATAAAAGGAAAGTCCGTCACCATTAAGAGTAACACTAACTTGTGGAACATCATTCTGATAACCTTTCCACTGATAAAAGAAGGTGTTGAAGACATATGCAGCTTGCTTATCCAAATCAAAGTCAAATATTCTATCTAACCTGAAATTTCCCATGTTTGATTGGACGGTCATTACTATAGGATCCCTGCTACATGTATCATTGCTTATAGTACCCGTACAGGAGTTCCACCCGCTCTTTTTATCATTATCATCGTCATCCTTAACATTAATGGTACCCTGCCATGAAGCATTCCATTGGGATGAATTCATATTACAATTAAATTCAAACAGCCCATCTACGGGAATATAGTCCCCGTCCTTGTCCTCAAGATTCCCTGAAGAGTTTCCGCTACATGTCCACCTGCTACCATCCATACTCTTTGCAGAAAGTGTACCCATTGGACCCATAAACATATTCATAGAAGGAAGAGGACTAGAAACCATTCCAGGAGAGAAGGTCATAACAGAATAAATCTTATCCGTAGTATTTATCTTATCCGAGTTTACAAATTCCTCCGCGGTAACCTTATTAACACCGCCGTCTCCAGAATCACCGTCGGATGCTTTAGAACCAGTACCACAGGCCGTAAAGGTTAAAAGTCCCAAACTTAAACCGCTTATTAGAAACAAAGATTTCATCATAAGCACCCCCTTGCTATCATTTTAACATACGCTACTAAAATGCTATTTTTTGAATCTCTCCGAAAAAGCCCTACCTGAGAGTATGTCCTTCGCTGGGGGAGTTACTCTTAAAAGCCATTCAAGTATAGCCTTTCTCTTTTCCGGATCCTTGGGCAGACTCCTTCTCCTTCTTAAGGGCAAACCCGAACGCAGTTTCTCAAGCTTTATCTCGTGACGCCTCTTATATATATCCCTAAGACTTAAAAAAATCTCCTTTTCAGCCATCATCCGGTCCTGATTTTAATAATATGCTTTCCAACTTTTCCATCACCTTTTCCTGTGTTGCCCTTTCTTTAAGATAAGTTAAGTCTATTTCGTTCCTGTACTTTTTTAAAAGGTATTCAGCCCACGTGCAATCATCCTCACTTCTCCAAAATACGCAAGCATTCAACCTGTCAACTATAAGGTCTTCTATACCTAGAACATATATCTCCGCATCTAATTCACTAACTTTAATCCTTCTAACCTTTTCATTACTGCCTAATAGTGTACTGTCTGGAACTTCCACAAACAGACCAAGCTCATCCGACACAAAAAATCTCCCTTCCTCTCTGAAATATCCAGAAGAAAGAAGAACGGACCTAACAAACTCCTTTGAACCCACAAGATCTATGTCCGCGGACTTGTAATAGCCCCAGGTGTATATTTCCACCGCACTGCCTCCAACAATAACCGGCGGGTTTACTCCCTTCCCTTTGGCTTCTTCAGAAAGCCATGCCCCCAGAAGTATTAATTTCTCTAACTCATCAGGTGTCTTCTTTATTCTTTCAATCCACTCCATTACATCTGTGACTTAGTAATATATATCCTCAAAATAGGATCTGTAAATTCTAATTCTATATACCCCCTTTTCTTCTTCCAACCACACCTTTAATTTCAAGATCCTTTAGCACTTGAAGGACTTGCTGGCTTTACAATGTTTCTGTGAACAACAAAGAAATCCTTTTTAACCTCCTCTGCCACTTTTAGCATAAGAGATGTCTTACCGTATCTCCTCGGTGCTGTGAACTACCTCGCATCAAAGATGCGGGGCTTCGGGTGGGTTTACACCCTCTTTGGGGTGCCTTACCACCACGGGCGGGTTCACACCGCCCCTACTCTTACCTATACCCCTATACAGGGGTATAGCGGAGCTACTTCCTTTCAGCTTAAAAAATACCCTTAACCTCTTTGGCTTCAATACCCCGCTTATTAGGTCAAACTTTCCAAGCTTTTTCAAAAAGTTCCTGCAAGCGTTTATATCAGCATTCAACAATCCCAAAAACTTGGTTTTAAATAGTCCCCTTTTTATTCTCGCTTCGGGGGTGTATGTTTCTTTAGAAACAGCTCCACCTTCGGAGCTGTCCACCCCCGAAGTATAGACTTCACAAATGTATTCAACTTCTATCCCAAACTCCTTGCCTTTGTATTCCAAATACTCTTTAACTTTCCCATGAGGTAGCAAACTCCATATTTGGTCTGCTATGCTGTTTAGATTGCTTTCTTTGTTTTTGTTGCAAGCAGCGTCTCCTATGTATATCTTCTTAACCCCGTATCTGAGGGCAAGCTCTAATATTAGATTGCTCACAGTGTGTGCAAAGTGCCTTAAGAGCCTTCTTATTTTCAACCATAGCTTTGAAATCCTTTCCTCTAAAAGGTGGATCAAAAATCCCTTCCTCTTTGCTCCCTCTAACCTTCTTTGAAGGGATGCTATCTTCCTGAGGTATTTCCTTAGCAGGCTTTTAAGTCCTTTGCCATCAATTATGAACGCTTGTTTTATCCCTTCTATCACTACCGCAAAGAAGTTTGAAGAATTTGGGTCTAATACCATTACCCTTTTTCTTTTGACAGGTTTAGTTTGATTTTGAGGCTTTTCGTAGATTATGTGCAGTTCAAACTCTTTAGCTTTGGCTTTTGGAACGATTTGAACATTCTTAATTAGCCTTTCGTCAAGCTCTAATCCCGTATCCAGCCATAGGTATTTAAGCTCTATACCGTGTTTTTCTTTTAGCCATTTTCTTAGCTTGCTGGAAAGGGAAAGTCTAACCTTAGTTCCTACGATTTTAAATCCCGTTTTGTCGTAAGTGAGCGTTCTATGTGGTTCAGTTTTAGGTCTGAACTTTGGAAATTTAGCAATTCCATTAAAGGCGTTTTTGAAAGCTCTAACGAGCTCATCCAAAACAATTTGAGCGGAGCGACTTTGAAGGTTTCTAAGATGCAAGGAACTATCTTTAAGCTTGTTATAGAGGTCGTAGGTATTGATTTTAGCCTGCTTAGTTTTAATCAGATATAGGGCTTGGTTAAAGAGTTTTCCAGAGTGGTATGTGAGGTAGCCTAAAGCGATTTGGTATTCTGCAGGAATATCGTTTAAAGCTATGGTGAGACATTTTAGAGGTTTTGGCATTCCTCAATATACCTCCGAATAGTCTCCGCTGAAACTTGTCCTGCAGTCCCAACATAGTAGGAAGGTGCCCAGATATGATTTTTCCAGTATTCTTTTCGTAGCTCGGGAAATTCCTGAAATAGCTTTTTTCCAGAAATCCCCTTAAAGATTTTTGCTATTGTTGAGGGACTGTATTTAGGAGGGGCGGAAACAAAAAGGTGTATATGGTCAGGCATTATTTCCATGGCTAAAATTCCAAAACCATATTCTTGGGCTATTTCTTTAAAAAGATTTTCAAGGAATTCTTTGACTTTTCCTTTTAATACAGGCTTTCTGTATTTTGGTATCCAAACAAAGTGATACGCAATTTGATATTTAGCGTTCTTGTAGATTTAACTTTAACAAGCTTTTCCGATTAAGCTTGTTCCATCGCTTAAAATCTAGTATATGGTAAACCATATATATCTGTCAATAGCTAAGAACTGCTTACGCAGGCGGGCTGTATCCCCGTATCATAGATGCGGGGTTTTAGCCCGCAAATTTTCTATAAAATTTATGTCAAGAATTTTTATTTACAAAACAACCCACAAATTCTGCCCTTGCATTATTCAATAATCTCGGTGATAATACTATCTTCAACAAAAGAAGAGAGTTTTGGGATGACCGTACTGGCTTTTATAGTACTTATAGGAGTACTTATATGGATTCATGAGTTGGGACATTTTTTGATGGCAAAACTGTTCAGGGTAAGGGTTGATATATTCTCCATAGGATTCGGTCCACGCATAGTTTCAAAAAAGATAGGAGAGACAACTTATCAG
>WFPJ01000055.1 GCA_015487615.1 Aquificales bacterium
CCATGATGCACCACCACAGGACCAAACACTGGATAGTCCTCAAAGGGACAGCCAAGGTAGTTATAGACGGCAAGAGTAACTATGTTCACGAAAATGAAAGCTTCTTTATCCCGAGATCAACTCCGTACAAGATTGAGAATGTAGGTAAGATAGACCTTGAACTTATAGAGATACAAAGCGGTGAATATCTGAGGGAGGATGATACAATTATTTTGGAGGATCAAGAATGGAAAGGCACCCAAAATATTTAACTTTATTCCTATTACTTTTTATAACTATATATGGGTGTAAATCCTATGAATTTTACGGAACACTCTTTGAAAAACCTGCCTATAATTTCACCCTCAAGGATACAAACGGCAAAGAGGTTAAACTTTCCGATTTCAGGGGGAATATAGTACTTATATTCTTCGGCTACACCCATTGCCCGGATGTCTGTCCCACAGCCCTTAACAAGCTCGCAAAGATATATGAAGATCTGGGTGAAGAAAGAAAAAAGGTAAAGGTTATTTTTATAACAGTTGATCCGGAAAGGGACAAACCGGAAGTTATTAAAGAATACCTCTCATTTTTTAATAAAGACTTCATAGGACTTTACGGAACTGAAGAAGAGATAAAAAAGGTTGCAAAGGAATATATGGTTTTTTTCAGAAAAACAGAAACGGACTCAAAAGCGGGTTATCTTGTTGATCACAGCGACCCCATATTTCTTATTGATCAAAAAGGAATCCTTAAACTTATATATACCCATAGAAAACAAGACCCGGATAAAATTTTGGAGGATATAAGGCACCTGTTATAGTACCATGTATATATTAGCTTTTTTTGTAGCCATAATATATTTTATTAAACTTGGCTACAACTCCATCTGGATGCCCAACGAGGCACTAACAGCTGACGGTGTAAGGTATGCCCTTCAGGAAGGCAAGATCCTAATACCTTACTTTAACGGTGAACCCTTTTTACACAAACCCCCCATGTCCCAGTGGATATCCTTGTTGGGAGTTTTTTTATTCGGCTTCAATGAATTCGGCATCAGATTCTTTTACGCGGTTTTGGGATTATCAATGGGTATTCTAACCTATCTGCTTGCAAGGGAGTTTACGGATAAAAAGACTTCACTACTTGCAGGCATAATAATGATCTCCTCTTTCCAATTCGTAGCAAATGCAAGATATGCAACTCCAGAAGTTCCCTTTTCCTTCTTTATACTTCTCACCATATATCTGTGGTACAAGGGATACAAATACAAGAAAAAACACCTTATATTACTCGCCTCTGTCTCTTCATCCTTTGCGGTGCTTACAAAATGGCCCCCCGGCTTTATAATCCCCGCGGGAATTATATTTCTCTATCTTCTGTGGAAGGACAGAAGGGAACTGCTCAACCCTATATACTACTTAGGAACCTCTCTCGTTATAGCCCTCAGCGGATGGTGGTTTTTATACACATATATAAATGAAAAAGAAAAATTCCTTGAAATGATATACTTTGAAAACATCAAAAGACTATACGGTATTCAGGAAGATCCGGTTTACTTCCATATATTAAATATTCCCGTTTCGTTCCTCCCCTACTCCTTTCTTATATATGCAGGCATACTCTGGTGGTTTAAAAAGAGGGTTAAAAATCTTGATTTTTTTGCCCTGTGGTTCCTTCTTATGCTCGTTGTTTTCTCTATCGTAAAGATGAAACTACCTACCTACATGATGCCTGCATATCCCGCCATGTCCGTAATAACAGCAGAATTTCTTACAAAATCGGAGTGGAAGCGTACAAAATTTTTTATCTCATTGTTCCTATTTGCAATCCTGCTTACTGCCACGGGCTTACTCGCCTATCTTTCCACCTTTGAAATATTACCCTTTTTGTTACCCATCCTGTTTGCATTCACATTCCTATATTTCAACAGATCATCCTATTTTTTACCCGCCCTCGGAGGATTTGTAATGGCTTTTTATACCATGTACACTACCCTGCCTTATCTTGAAAAGTTCAGGCATCACAAGGAGATAGGTTATATTATTAAAGAAAAAGATCCGATGAAAGAATTAAAGGTTTATCAAGTAGGATACAGATATTTTGAGGGCATTCCCTTTTATGCGGAGAGGCGAACAGAAATAACATTAAATACGGAAAACCTTATATATCCTTCTATTGTACTTATACCTTCAAGTAGATTAAAAGAGTTAAAAGATTGTACTCCTCTGTGGAAAGGGAAAATATTTGATGGATCAGAAGCTCAATTTTTCAAATTCCTTGTCTCTACAAAGACAGGCAACCATCTCAAGGAGTACACTTTATGCTTCTCGCGGTGATAGTCCCGTGTTACAACGAGGAGGAGGTTATAGAACTCACATTTAATGAGATAAATAAAGTTATTGAAAATCTTATAAAAAAGGGGTGGATAAAGAAAGAAAGTTTTATAGTTTTCGTGGATGACGGTTCAAGGGACAAAACATGGGAGATTATTAGTAATCTTCATGCCAAATATCCTGAAAGGGTAAAAGGATTAAAGCTCAGTAGAAATTGCGGGCATCAGAATGCCCTCATGGCGGGAATGATGTCCTTTGACTATGATGCGTGCGTAACCATAGATGCGGATCTTCAGGATCCCCCGGAGGTTATAGAAAATATGGTTGAGAAGTACAGGGAGGGCTTTGAGATTGTTTACGGAGTCAGATCAAAGAGGGACTCTGACACCTTATTTAAAAGAAAAACCGCTGAAGCCTTTTATAAATTTATGAAATTTCTCGGCGTTGAACTCGTGAGCAATCATGCGGATTTCAGACTCCTCGGAAGGAGGGCAGTTAAAGCACTGTCCGAGTTCAAAGAAAGCAATCTTTTCCTTCGCGGAATAATACCTTATCTCGGTTTCAAAAGCACGAAGGTCTTCTACGAAAGAAGAAAAAGGGCGGGAGGAGAAAGCAAATACACCCTCGGTAAAATGTTGTCTTTCGCATGGGAAGGTATAACATCTTTCAGTATATTTCCCTTACGCATAATAACGGTTATTGGTGCATTAATCTTTATCGTTTCCCTTTTGCTTTCCTTATGGGCATTGTATCTTAAAATGTCCGGTAAAAGTGTAGCGGGTTGGGCTTCTATAGTATTACCTCTGTATATACTGGGGGGCTTAAATATACTCTTCTTGGGTATTATAGGTGAGTATATAGGCAAAACATACATAGAATCAAAGAAAAGGCCGAGATATATAGTGGAGGAAAGGCTTGACTAAGATATATATACTGCTGATAATCTCTTCGGTAACAGCAAGTGTGGGTCAAGTGTTTTTCAAACTTGCGAAGGGCAATATATTTAATCCCTTTGTTGTAGTGGGCTTATTAATGTACGCTATTTCCACCCTCTTATGGATATACGCCCTTAAATACCTACCCCTTTCCAAGGTTTACCCTTTCACCTTCCTAACCTTCGGGCTTGTCCTTCTGCTTTCCTATCTCATATTCAACGAAAGATTGAACCTTTTAAATATGTTAGGTGTTATCCTGATACTTATAGGGGTCTATTTAAGCGTTAAGTAAAACTAAGGAGGAGTAAAATGGAAAAGTCGGAAGTCCTTTTAAAAATAGGAGAGAAGTATAATCCGCCCAAGGGAATTGTTGAAAGGGCTTGGATAAAGGATTATGAGAGTTTATATAAAAGGTCGGTGGAGGATCCGGAAGGTTTCTGGGGAGAAGTGGCAGAAGAGCTGTACTGGTTCAAAAAGTGGGACAAGGTCCTTGAGTGGAACTTCCCTTATGCAAAATGGTTTGTCGGCGGAAAAACAAACATAACTTATAACTGTCTTGACAGGCATATAAAAAAGGGAAAGGGAGATAAGATAGCGTATATATTTATTGATGAGGAAAATAGGGAAAAGAGGATAAGCTACAAAGATCTCCTTTCACTTGTGAACAGGATAGCAAATGCCTTAAAAGATCTCGGTATTAAAAAGGGAGACAGAATATCCATTTATATGCCCAATACTATAGAAGCTGTGGCGGTTATGCTTGCGTGTGCAAGGATAGGAGCTATACACAGTGTAGTATTTGCGGGTTTTTCCGTAAATGCATTGAACCTGAGGATAAAAGAGGCGGGATCAAGGATCTTATTTACATCAACCTATACCCTAAGGCGCGGTAAGAAGATAGATCTCCTTTCCGTAGCAAAAGAGGCTGTTAAGGATGCGGAAAGTGTAGAAAGGGTAATAGTATGGGACAGGGACGGAGAGGGATTTAAAGAAGATGAGAAATTTTTAGACTTTTACAATCTTATAGAAAATAAAAGTGAAGAGTGTGAACCGGAAGAGATGGATGCGGAGGATCCCCTTTTTATTCTTTATACATCCGGAACTACCGGAAAGCCAAAAGGCGTTCTTCACACAACCGGGGGCTATATGGTACAGACCTACTTTACCGCAAAGACCGTATTTGATCTTCATGAAGATGATATATTTTGGTGTACCGCTGACATAGGATGGATAACCGGTCACTCTTATATTGTTTACGGCATACTCGCAAACGGAGTAACATCCCTTATAGTTGAAGGAGCACCCGATTATCCAGATCCGGGAAGATGGTGGAGCTACATAGAAAAATATAAGGTAAATGTATTCTACACAGCCCCCACCGCTATAAGGATGTTCATGAGATACGGTGAGGAGTGGCCGTCAAAGTATGATCTTTCATCCCTGCGGATACTCGGATCAGTCGGGGAGCCCATAAATCCGGAAGCTTGGCATTGGTACTATAAGCACATAGGAAGGGAAAGATGCGTAATAGTTGATACATGGTGGCAAACTGAGACGGGAGCCCACATGATAACAACCCTGCCCTCATATCCAGCAAAACCAGGAAAGGCGGGGAAACCCTTTTTCGGAATTGTTGCGGAGGTTGTGGACAGGGAAGGCAAAAAGGTACCCCCTAATACAGTAGGTATCCTTGTTATAAAAACACCTTGGCCCTCTATGTTGAGAACATGCTGGGGGAATCCCGAAAGGTATGAAAAGTATTGGAAATCAATACCTGGTAATGTTTACAATGCGGATGATTTGGCGTCTTACGATGAAGAAGGTTACATAATGATATTGGGAAGGGCGGATGATGTTTTGAATGTTGCAGGGCACAGGATAGGAACAATGGAGGTTGAAAGCGCACTCGTGGATCACCCAGCTGTTGCGGAAGCAGCGGTTATAGGTAAACCCCACGAAGTTAAAGGTGAGATAATAAAGGCATTTGTTATATTAAAAAAGGGCTATGAACCATCAGAAGAATTGGAAAAAGATATAAAACAGCATGTAAGGGATACACTCGGTCCGATAGCGGTACCTGAAGAGATTGCCTTCGTTGAAAAGCTTCCCAAAACAAGGAGTGGTAAAATAATGAGAAGGGTTTTAAAAGCCCAAGAGCTTGGGTTTGAAGTTGGAGACATCTCCACCCTTGAAGATTGAAAAAAAACGGAGGGTATTAGATGACGGGCATGTTTGAAGTCCTTGAAAGATTATCAACTCTTAAGTCAACTGCTGTAGTGTCCCTTTACCTTAAACTTGATCCAGAAGTAAGACAAGACAGGAAGTATCTGATCATTTATAAGGATATGGTAAAAAGGAAAAAAGAAGAGCTGAAAAAGAGGGGTACAGAGGAAAAGCTTATCAAGTCAGTGGATGAAAGCTTCAAAAGGATAGAAGAATTTCTCTCCGAACCTGATAATCTTAAAAACTGTAGGGGTATAGGCATATTTTCCTCTTACGAGA
>WFPJ01000056.1 GCA_015487615.1 Aquificales bacterium
ATAAATCCCGCGGGGGTTATTCCTATAATATTTGCCCAGGCTTTACTCTTGATCCCTTCAAGTATTCTTGCCTTTATAGAAAATCCCATTGCCCAAGTTATAAGCGATTCCTTCAATCCCACATCCCTTCTCTACAACTTCATGTATGTTGTGTTTATTATCTTCTTTACATATTTCTATACTGCGGTCATAATAAATCCCGTTGATGTGGCTGATAACCTTAGAAAAGCGGGAGGGTTCATACCCGGTGTAAGACCGGGTCAGGACACACAAAAATTCCTTGAGAATGTTATAAACAGGCTTGTTTTTGTAGGAGCTATATTCCTATGTGTGGTGGCAATAGTACCCCTTTTCATAAGTATATGGCTGAGGGTTCCCCTTTACTTCGGCGGTACCACCGCCCTTATAGTTGTCGGTGTAGCCCTTGATACCCTCAGACAGCTTGAGGCTCAAATGACCACAATGAAATACAAGGGTTACACCATAAGGAGGAGAAGATGAATATAATCCTCATGGGTCCTCCCGGTGCGGGTAAAGGAACACAAGCTAAGATTCTTGTTGAGGAATACGGATTAAAGCATATATCAACAGGGGATATATTAAGGGAGGCTGTTAAGAAAGGTACACCCTTAGGTATGAAGGCAAAGGAGTATATGGACAGGGGTGAACTTGTGCCAGATGATATAATGGTCGGTTTGATAAGAGAAGTATTGCCGAAGGATAACTTTATCCTTGACGGATTTCCACGCACACTACCGCAGGCGGAAGCTCTTGAGAGAATGTTAAAGGAGGAGGGTATTAAGATTGATGCCGTTATCTTCTTTGATGTGAATGATGATGTGATTGTTGAAAGGCTGAGCGGTAGAAGAAGCTGTCCTTCTTGCGGTGCTGTTTACCATATTAAATACAATCCTCCTCGTAATGATGAAATATGTGACAGGTGCGGTACAAAGCTAATACAAAGGGATGACGACAGGGAAGAGGTTGTAAGAAAAAGGTTAGAGGTTTACAGGAAACAAACGGAACCCCTTATAAATTATTATAGGGAGAAGGGTATATTGAAGGTTGTTGATGGTACAAAGTCTGTTGAAGAGGTAAAGAGGGAGATATCTTCTGTTTTGGAAAATGGTTGAGCTTTACTCTTTCAAAGAGATAGAGAAGATAAGAAGGGCGTGTATGGTAGTTATGGAGGTACTTATGGCTGTTGCTGAACATGTTAAACCGGGTGCAACGGGTCATGATCTTGATATGATAGCAAGGGAAGAAGTTAAAAAAAGGGGTGGAAAACCTGCCTTTTTAAATTATAAACCCCCCTTCAGCAAGAAGAGTTTTCCGGCGGCATTATGCGTTTCTGTTAACGAGGAGGTTGTTCACGGATTGCCAAAGAAGGATATTCCCTTTAAAGAGGGTGATTTGGTAAGTTTGGATTTTGGTGTTATAATAGATGGTTACGCCGGAGATGCGGCTATAACTGTTCCGGTAGGTAAAATAGGTAAGGAAGAAGAGAAGTTGATGAAGGCTACCAAGGAGGCTCTGAATAGAGCTGTGGAACAGTGTGTGGCAGGTAAGTGGATGAGTGATATTGTGGAGGCGATACATTCTACCGCGGAAGAGTATGGTGTATTCCCCGTAAGGAGTTACGGGGGTCACGGTATAGGTAAAAAAGTTCATCAAGAGCCTTTTGTACCCAACAACAGGAAGGATATGGGAAAAACCAATTTAAAATTGAGGCAAGGACTTGTAATAGCTATTGAACCTATGTTCGCTTTAGGTACTGAAGACACTACTACTGCATCGGACGGGTGGACAGTTATTACAGCGGACGGAAGTAAATCCGCCCATTTTGAACATACGGTTGCTGTTACAAAAAAAGGTCCCATGGTATTGACGGAGATCTGAAATGGGTAAGAAAAAGAAACAGGAGCAATCAAAGGAAAAGGGTATAGTTGTAGAAGGAACGGTGGTTGAGGCTTTACCTAATGCCATGTTCAGGGTTCAGATAGAGGGTGGGCATGAAATACTGGCTCATGTCTCTGGTAAAATGAGGATACATTTTATAAGAATACTACCGGGAGATAAGGTTAAGGTAGAGCTTTCCCCTTACGATTTAACGAGGGGAAGAATAATATACAGGCTGTAGGAGGTTTATTATGAAGGTCAGGCCGTCTGTGAAAAGGATGTGTAATAAGTGTAGGATAATAAAGAGGAAAGGGAAGGTTATGGTTATTTGCGAAAACCCTAAGCATAAACAGAGGCAAGGTTGAGGAGGTTTAAGGATGGCAAGGATAGCGGGTGTTGATCTTCCTGATAATAAGAAACTTGAAGTTGCACTTACATATATTTACGGTATAGGTTGGACACGGGCAAAAGAGATATGTGAGAAAACTGGGATACCTTGTACAAAAAGAGTGGGTGAGCTTACTGCTGAAGAGATTAATACAATAAGAAAATTTATAGATACTAACTATAAGGTGGAGGGTGACCTAAGAAGGGAGATTCAACTAAATATAAAGAAACTTAAGGATATGGGTTGTTATAGGGGTATGAGACATGCAAGGGGTTTGCCAGTTAGGGGGCAACAAACAAGAACTAACGCCCGCACTCGTAAGGGTAAGAGAAGGAGGTAAATGATGGCGAAAAAGAAAGGTCAGAAATCAAAAAAGGCAAAAAGGACAGTAACGAAGGGTATAGTTCACATTCTCAGCACTTTTAATAACACAATTGTAAATATAACCGATCCTCAGGGTAATACCCTTGTATGGGAAAGCGGAGGTACGGTGGGATTTAAAGGAACAAGGAAAAGTACACCTTATGCAGCTCAGCTTGCTGCCCAGAAAGCTGCAAAGAGAGCAATAAATGAGTATGGAATGCAAGAGGCGGAGGTGTGGATAAAGGGACCCGGTGCGGGAAGAGAATCAGCCCTCAGGGCAATACAGGCTGCGGGTATCAAAATAAAGGTTATAAGGGATGTAACTCCTATACCTCACAACGGTTGTAGACCGCCTGCAAGAAGGAGGGTTTGATAAGATGGGAAGATACATAGGTCCGTGGTCAAAGATTGATAGGAGGTTCGGTGTAGTTGTTTCAGGTAGAAAAAGTGCTGCAAAGATATTGGCCAGAAGAAATTATCCTCCTGGTCAGCACGGAAGGATAAAGGGTAGGAGAAGGAAAATAACCGAGTATGGTCTCCGTTTGATGGAGAAACAGAAACTGAAGTTTCTATATGGAGGTCTGAGGGAAAAACAATTCAGAAGATACTTTGAAGAGGCCCAAGAAGCAAAAGGAGATACTAAAGAGGTACTTCTTCAGCTTCTTGAAAGAAGACTTGACAATGTTGTTTACAGATTGGGATTTGCGGTGACAAGAAGGCAGGCGAGACAACTTGTGGCACACGGTCATGTACTTGTTAATGGCCAAAGGGTTAAGATACCTTCTTACAGAGTAGAACCTGGCGATATTATTGAAATAAGGGAAAAATCCAGGGATATACCTTTCATAAAAGAGAATCTTGAAAATATTGATCCGAGAAGCATACCTTCATGGCTTGAGCTTGATAAGGAAAACTTTAGGGGAAAAGTTCTTGATATTCCTAAGGATATCCAGCTTGAAATACCCGTTAATATACAGTACATTATTGAGTTCTACTCAAGAGTATAACGGAGGTTTTAACAATGTTGAATGAGTTTATTTATCCCCAAAAGATTTATTGGGAGGATAAAAGAGATGACTACGGTAGATTTGTAGTTGAACCCCTTGAAAGGGGATTCGGTACAACGGTGGGTAATGCCTTAAGAAGGGTGCTCCTTTCTTCAATAAGCGGTACTGCAATAACCGCGGTAAAGATATACGGGGTTTATCACGAGTTTTCAACCATAGAGGGTGTCAGGGAAGATGTTATAGAGATAATAGCCAATCTTAAGAAGATAAGATTTAACCTTACGGGTGATTCAAATGTTGAAATTCTTTATCTTAAAAAGAAGGGAGAGGGAGAAGTAAAAGCGGAGGATATTAACCTACCCCCTAATGTTACGATGGTTAACAAGGATGTGACCATAGCCCATATAACAAATCCTGAAGTTGAATTGAATATGGAGATAAGGGTTGAAAAGGGAAGGGGATATGTTCCAGTGGAGGAGATGGAAACCATAGGAGAAACGGGATGGATACTCGTTGATGCGGATTTTTCACCTGTAAGGTTGGTCTCCTTTAAGGTTGAACAGACAAGGGTAGGGGAGAAAACGGATTATGAAAAACTGATAATGGAGGTAAAAACGGACGGTTCAAAGACACCCAACGATGCGGTAAAAGAGGCTGTTGAGATACTCCTTAAACACTTTTCAATGCTTGAAAACATATCTTACGAAGTTCCTGTCATTGAGGAACCAGTTCCCGTTGATGAGCTTTCCGAGAAGCTTACACTTTCTATTGAGGAACTTGATATTTCTCAAAGGGCATTGAATTCCTTAAGGAGGATAGGCATAAATACCATAGGGGATCTTGTTCAGCTTACGGAGGACGAACTAAAAAGTACAAAGAACATAGGTAGAAAAGCTTTAGCAGAGATCAAGGAAGCATTAAAGGAAATGGGACTAAGTTTGGGCATGAACATTGAGATGAGGAGGTAACATTAATGAGACACAAGGTTAAAAGGAAAAGCTTCGGAAGGAAAGCTGAGCAGAGGAAAGCCCTTTTCAGGTCCCTTGCTAGATCCCTTATTCTTGAAGAAAGGATAGAAACATCCTTAGCTAAGGCTAAGGAACTCAGAAGCTTTGTTGAAAAGCTCGTTACCCTTGGTAAGAAGGGGGATCTCTCTGCAAGGAGAAGGGCGCTTGAGTTGTTACCCGACAGAAAGGTTATAAAGAAGCTTTTTGAAGATATAGCACCTCGCTTTGAGGGAAGGAATGGGGGTTATACAAGGATAATAAAGTTGCCTAACAGAAGAAAAGGAGATAACACGGAACAGGCTATAATTGAAT
>WFPJ01000057.1 GCA_015487615.1 Aquificales bacterium
CTCTTTAATATATTGATACTTCTTAGCTCCTTCTTAACATGTTCAAGGAAGTCCGGAGAGGTTGAGGCTATAAAGGTGGCGGTTATGATTATCATGTCAAGAATTATATTTAGGAAGGATGTGCCGTGTACGAAAGCGCTTGCTATAAAACCGACTATTACCATGGCAAGGGAAGAAGGATAGTATCGCGGAGTGAAAAGTACGATATAGGGTATTACCGCATATATAAGTAAGGGATAATTACCTACAAGGATTGCTGATGAAATAAAGGGTATATCAAGGAACTTGTTTAAGGGTTTGTTGGGTGTTGAGAACAGGAAGGCGTATATGGATAAGGATATGTAAACAGCTGATAGAACGAGAATGGAAGCCTTTTGATCCCAGGGAAGTGTAAAAGAGAACACAATAAAGAACAAGGCTACTGCAAGCCTCGTACCAAAAAGAACATTTCTGATCTGATACTTCACAAGATATAATTTTATTATGAAAAGGGAGATAAAGACTAACGAAGCTCCGTTACCGGTAGCTCCGTATTCCCAAGCGGTACTCGTGAACAATATGCTGTTTATATCAGGGCAAATAGGTATAGACAGAGAGTTGGGTAAACTTGCGGAGGGTTTTGAAGAGCAGGTAAAAAGTATCTTTGGAAGTATTGAAGCTATTTTATCATCCGCGGGATTTTCAAAATCGGATCTTGTGAGGTTAACCGTCTATCTTATTGAGGGTGTTGACTTTGACAAGTTTAATAAACTGTATGAAGAATTTGTAAGGGACATAAATATAAAACCCGCAAGATCTACGGTGATTGTTAATGCTTTACCAAAGGGTGCGCTTGTGGAAATTGATGCTATAGCTGTGAGGTCGTGAACTGTGAAGCTCTTTGATATAGATCCACCTTATGATGAAATAGCGGAGAGAACTATCCTAGGTTCAATGCTCTACGATCCAGATAATATACCTTTCGTACTGGAATTTGTCAGAGAAAAAGACTTTTATGTTGAGGAGCATAGGCTTCTCTTTTCAGTACTTAACAGGATCTGGGAGGACAAGGGTAACAATTGGGATGAGGTGGTTTTAAAAAACTACATTGAGAAGATGGGTCTTTCCGAAAGACTGCCTATGAGCTGGGTGGTAAACCTTCTTAACGATGCAGTTTCAGGTCCTTTGCTTGAAGAAGCGTGTAGAACTGTCAAGGAAAAGGCGGGTTTAAGGGAATTGCTTGATATAGCCCTTGATATTGTTAAGGATGTGAAAAATAATCCGGATTTTGAAACCATAGTTGAAAAGTTGAATTCAAGGGTACTTGAGGTATCTGAAGGTGCGATAATAACCCACTATTTTCATATAAGCGAAGTAGTAAAAGAAGTCCTCAAGATTGTTGAAAAATTCAGAGAGTCCAAGGAACTTGTTACGGGTCTTCCTACCGGATTCAGCCAACTTGACATGTATACTACGGGTTTTCATCCTTCTGATCTCGTTATACTTGCTGCAAGACCGGGGATGGGCAAGAGTTCATTTATGTTATCCGTAGCCATGAATCTTGCTATAAACCATAGAAAACCTGTTGCCATATTTTCTCTTGAGATGACAAAGGAACAACTTGCTATGAGGATGCTGTCAAGTGAAGCGGAAGTGCCTCTTCAAAATATAAGGTCCGGTATGCTTTCCGATGAAGACTATAGAAAGCTGATGTCCGCAAGTATGAGGATTGCTGAAGCTGAAATATACATTGATGATACACCTTCCCTTACTACAACAGATTTAAGGATAAAGGCGAGAAAATTGAAGAAGGAAAAGGGAATTGAGCTGATAGCTGTTGATTATTTGCAGTTACTAAGACCTACAAGGAGTAGATCATCTCGTCAGGAAGAGGTTGCAGAGATCTCAAGGAATCTTAAGGCGTTGGCAAAAGAGCTTTCTGTTCCTGTCCTTGCCCTTGCCCAACTTTCAAGGCAAGTAGAACAAAGGGGAGATAGAAGACCCCAGCTTGCTGACCTAAGGGAATCAGGACAGATAGAACAGGATGCAGACATTATCATATTCCTTCACAGACCAGATTATTACAAGAAAAATCCATCTCCAGAGGAGCAGGGTATAGTTGAAATAATAGTTGCAAAACAGAGACAGGGTCCTACCGGAACCATAAAGGCTGCCTTTATAAAGGAGTACGCCAAATTTTCTCAAATAGCTTCTCCCATACCGGAGATAAGTGAGGAGAGCTTTAATATTGAAGTGGATGAGGACGATCTGGGTGAGGACTTTAACCTTGATCTTTAGAAGAGATATTTTTGTTTATAAGATTGGAAGAAGGTAACCTTATGAACTCCTTTATTATATTTCCCTCTCTGTCTATCAATAAGGTTGACGGAAGAGTTATAAGTTTAACAACCTCGGTTATATTCCCTTTACTGTCATAGAGATTTATGAATTCCGGTTTTATGTTAAGTTCTTTAAAGAGTTCAGTTACTGTATCTCCCTCCATAAGAACAGCCAGGGAGACGAGTTTTACATTATTCCCAAGTTTCCTCTTTAAATCATTAAGATTTTTAAGATCCTTTTCATGTCCTTCACATGTGCCTGTCCACATATATATTACCATGTAGTCAAATTTATAATCGGAGAGATGTACTTTTTTACCGCTGTTTACTTCCCTGAGTGTGATATCAAGTATGTTATCCTTCCCGCCACATGAGAAGAGAAAAAGAAATATTGAAAAAAGAAATATCCTAAGCATTAACTACCTTTTCCTAACTTTCGCTTCAACTTCAATAACACCTGCGTTTTTAAATTTAAGCTTTAACTTTACCCTTTCTCCGGGTGAAGGATGTTTTTTAAGACCTATGAGCATAAGATGATATCCGGAAGGCTTTAGCTTAACTTCTCCTCCCGCAGGTATCTTTATGGAATTAACTTTTCTCATCTTCATGACATCATCCTCAAAATATACGGTGTGTATCTCTACGGTTTCACATATATCTGTTTCCGCACCTATAAGCTCATCATCTTCTTTACCTTCATTTTCTATTTTCATGTATGCGGCTGTCATTTTGGATACCTTAGGTACAGCTCTTACCCAAGCGTCTTCTACCTCAATTTTCTGAGAAGCCAAAACAAAGCTTGAGATAAGAAAGAATACTAAAAATGTTTTTAACATTTCTTTCCTCCTCTACTGATTGAATATTTCATCCATTATATCCGTACCGCATTGAAGGTTACTTATCCAGTCAATGAATGCGTTTACATTTTCTTTACCTTTAAAGAGGGCACCGTGTTGCGGAGCTATGATATCTATATCAAGCTTTCTTACCATGTTTGCCCAGAGTCTGCATATCTTATTATTTGCCATATATCTTCTATGAAAACCTTCAATAAGGTTTTTGTGGCTTTCAAAATCTTCAACATACATATAGTCTTGACCCACAGAAGCACCTACATCACCTGAGAACAGAATCTTTGATACAGGATCGTAGATCTGAAAGTTTCCCGGCGAGTGCATAAAGTGGGCGGGAAGAATTCTTAATTCTACATCTCCTAATTCTATCGTTCCGCCTCTATCATCTACTGCTATTACTCTTTTCTCATAACCCTTTTTCAACCCTATGTGTCCTATAAATCTTGTCCACAGCTTGGGTATTATAAGCTGGGCATTTGTTGAAAGTAGCCAACCGTTCATGCCGGAAACTATGTCTGGATCCTGGTGGGAGAAGAAGATATACTTAAGATCTTTTAAGGGAACTTTTGAAGAAACTTCTGCAAAAAGGGGGGAAAATATGGTATAGCCCCCGGGATCTATTAATATTGCATTGTCCTTGTGGATTACAAGATACTGATTTGTTTGGATGGTTTCATCGGGCATTATACTTGTAAAAATGCAAACTTTATGATTTTCCGACTCGTAAAGAATTTCACACTTTCCCATGTTCCACCCCTTAATTACAAAATTATATTTGTTTGCGTTAAAATGCTATAAATTTTTATTTAATATGGGTGTGAAAATTAAAATAAACGGTGAGTATAAGGTTATAGATAGGGAAATGACTGTGAAGGAACTGCTTGATTATATGGGTATAAAATTCAGAGAAACGGGATTAGCTGTCTCTATAAACGAGGAGATAGTTCCCAAATCACTTTATGAGACAACCTATGTTAAAGATGGAGATTCTGTTGAGATAGTTCATCTTGTAGGGGGCGGTTAATTTTCCTTTATTCTGAGAGAGTCACCCACACTTATTTTTTTACCCTCTTCAGTTTCCGGCACTATTGTATTTATTGCAACCCTATAAAAGCCTTTGAAACATTCATCTTTTGCCCATTGAGGAAGGGTTTTCTTCCTTTTTTCAACGAATATCCTTTCAAAATCTTCAATCCTTTCTCCCGTTAAAGGATCAGAGGGTGGTATATTGCATCTTTTTGATATATTAACCCCTTTAAAGAGGACATTTCCTATATAAAAATAGACACCTTTTTCTTTATCACATAACCTATCTTCCCAAAAGGGAACTTCCGTTTCTATCTCAATATTTGTTCTTAGTCTGAGTCTCATTTCATCAATATTTATCCCGAACCATGAGGATATTTCGTTAAGGGTTGCCCTGCCTATGATGGTGGGCCCGGGTGTATCAATACTGTCCGGGAAAAAGCCCTTTTTTGCTTCCACCCTGTATTCTAGGAATTCACTAATAAACTCTCCTATTCCTTTTGTATCATTTAGATTAAAAGTGTTTGCTTTGCCACCGCATTTTAATGTAACCGTTAGATATTCCATATCATATATACTCCTTATTAAATAAAGCTTTTTTTCCCTTTTCCTGCTCAGTATATTTCCCTTCTCATCAAAAAGGGCTATATATCTGTCGTATTCCAAACCTCCTTTCTTGTTTATTCTTGCGGAGCTTACATACACCGGATCAAGGGACTTAATAGGGAATATCATTATCTTTGATACATAAACGCTCATATCTTTGTATTTATAAGGAAGAGGGGTTGTCCGTATTCAACTTTCTCGCCGTTCTCAACGAGTATCTTTTCAACCTTTCCCCTTACATCACACTCTATTTCGTTCATAACCTTAAGCGCTTCTATTATACATAGTATCTGTCCAGGTGAAACTATATCCCCAACCTCCACGAAGGGAGGTGCTCCTGGTGAGGGAGACCTGTAAAAGGTTCCTACAAGGGGACTCTTTATTATGTGAATATGTTCTTCTTTTACATCCTCAGAAGGGGGCATTATCTCTTGATGGGGTGTTTCTTTAACCTCCTCCCTGGTTTCTGTTGCTGTTTCCTTTTCTTTTGTTTCTATATAAAGACTCTCCCCTTCCCTTTCAAGCTTTAAAACCTTTATGTTGGATCCCTTTATCAGATGTATTATTTCCTTTATGAATTCCTTGTCTATCATTTCACCCTCTCCACATAACTGCCTGTTCTTGTATCAACTTTTATTACATCTCCCTCGTTAACAAAAAGGGGAACCTGTATTATCTTTCCAGTCTCAAGCTTTGCGGGTTTTGTACCTCCGGAAACTGTGTCTCCCTTAACCCCCGGCTCTGTTTCAATAACTTTTAATTCAACATGTTTGGGTAACTCTATACCCACTGGTCTTCCTTCATACAGAAATACAACAACCTGCATACCCTCTTTTAGAAAATCCACCTCTTCCTTTATATTTTCGTAGGGAACCGCTATCATTTCGTAGGTTTGTTGATTTAAAAAGTAATAATTGTGTTGATCATTGTAGGAGTACTCCGCAAATACCTGTTCAAAATCCGCAAGTTCAATAGAATCGGAAGCCTTATAGGTTATTTCAATGACATTACCCGTTAGCATGTTCTTCGCCTTTACCCTTACAAAGGCTTGACCTTTACCTGGTTTTACATGATCGTAGTCAAGGACCCTGTAAGGTTCTCCCTTATGGTTGATAAACATATCCTTCTGGATTCTGTTTATATCTATCCTTTCCGCCATGTAAACCTATTTTATTAAAAAAATGGCTAAGGGTTATAATAAAAAAGCATGGTAAGGAAGCTTTTGGCAATAACGCTTATATCAACGGGCTTGTGTGCCTTCGCGGACGAATTCGCTTATACAGGTGCCTTGGAGGGTGAAACGGGTGTTAAGCTTTCCTCTGTGTGGATTACCCTTAGCAAGCTTGATGGGGGGAGGTCAACAATAAGGATACCCGACTTTTTAAGTATGTACGGATATATAGGATCAAGGATAAATCCTAATCTCTCTGTAGGTGCTTCCTTAGAAATGGGAGCGGGTGCAAGTATGGGGGCGGGTTACGGCTTGTTTTATAATCCTTTTGATATAAATGCGGTTGTTAATCTTAAACCTTCACGTAATCTCAGATTGTTTGCAGGTGCGGGCTTGTCCTTTAACAATATAAAGGAAAACAGCTCAAGTTCAAAAAAGGAGAGGATAGTCCCCGGCGTTCACTTCAGTCTCGGTGGGAAGATAAATATATCGCCTTCCTTCGGTGTTTTACTTGAGTATAAAGGAAGAATGCTTTTTGGTGAAGATACTTTAGCCCACGGGATAGGGGTAGGGGTTTACATGCTTGCAAGATAGGTTTTTATAAGTTCCCTCTCTTTTTTCCAGCTTAATCTTCTGTATATGGTGACTTTTATTTTTTTTGGATCTTTGCTTTCAAAAAAGGATATTCTTAAAGGCTTCCTGTATACGAGGGCGTTTCCCGCTTCTGGTGAAAGGGTCCTTCTTATTTTTCTTGTTTTCCCTTTGTCATAGTATGCTTCTATAATGATGTAGTACTTAGGATCCCCTTGATCTGCGGTTGGAAGGTTGTGAGGTACACCTACATTTTCTATCTCTATAATTCTCCTTTTACCTTCCTTTTTTATCCTTATCTCTATATCTTCACTTTTTGCTTTAAGGCTGGGGAAGGAATGGTCATGTCTTGGTTTTGCAAGGTGTAATAGATGGTAAGGAAAATTCTGAATGAGGTCTCTCTTTCCTATATATGGCATATGACACGATTGGCATGATTTCTCCGAACCAGACATCTTCCATTCTTTGTAGGTATCTTCGTGACAGGATGCGCAATATTTGGATTTCTTAAAGAATTTATCTTGACGCGAAGGGTGGGGAGGAGACCAAACCTTTAGTGGACCGTGAATAGCGTTTGTTTCTTCCCTGTAATGACATGCGGAGCAGTTAACCCCGTCTTCCCTGTGTTTATCTCTTGTTACTGGCTTTTTACCTTCAAGAACTTCAAGGGGGGCATGGCATTTTAAACATTTAACTTTGCTGTACTCTTCTGATTCTTCCCTGAACTTTTCGCTCACCCATGCCTTTGCGTGTCTGCTTTTTTTCCACTCTTTGTATATTTCCGCATGACAGTCACCACATCTTTTGGCTTCAGGTCTTTTCAGAAGGTCTTCCTCCACGAAAATTTTTTCAAAGGAACCGCACCCTCCGATAAAAATTGACGTAAAAGCAATAAATAATTTTTTCATTCTTCAAAAGCTTCTTGAATAAGGGCGGGTATCTCATGAACATTGTGACATTTACTGCATGACATACCTATTGTATTAAGCGAGTTAAATATTTTATTTTTGTCAATATTTTCTGCGGATATTGCCTCTGCTATTACATCTAAGGCTTCTGAGGATTTTTTCATTGATGCCTTTATAACTTCCTTCTCCTCTTCAGTATGACATTTTGTACACATGGTTTTCAATTGTCTTGCTCTTTCAATAAATTCCTCACCCGCCTGCCTTGCATTTTCTGTATCTCCTTGAAGCAGGAATATTCTCAGGGCTTTCATGGAATTTGAAAGTTTCCTCATATATTTGCCCGTTTCAAGTTCCGTAAACTCTATAGGATCTTCTATCTTTATCTTTTCAAAGGAAGGGAATCTGTACATTATCTTAACTATAGCCATGTTGTCTTGGTGACATTTTTGACAGTTTCTGCCCAGCTCCTTTGAGGTTTTTATTATTTCATCCACATTTTGGGATTCAACCGCCTTCCTGAAGTTTTCCGCCAGCTCTGGTTTGAAATATTTTTTCCACTCGGGTACCATCTTTGCGGTTTCTTTATAGGTCTTTTCAAGATTTCTTGCCCACTCCTTTGCCTTTTCCCAGTTCTCCGCGTTTATATTAAGGTTTACAGCATAAAAGGCAAGACTCATCTTATGCATATTGCTTACGAATTCAAATTTTTTTGATTTGGGCGGGTAATATTTAGATAGGGACTCGGGCGGTTTTTTAATTATAAGCTTGTCCGCTGAAAAGGATATTCCTGCAAGCAGTATACTGATTAGGGCAACTTTTCCTTTCATTGTTTTACCTCCTCCTTTATTATCTTTCTATTTTACTTTTCTGGGAATAAGATCTGTTACGGAAGAGATTCTGTCAAGGAAAAGTATGCCATCAAGATGGTCTATTTCATGCTGAATAAGAACCGCTTCAATGCCTTTAAGTTCCATTTCTATCTCTTTTTCTTCCATGGTCCATGCTTTGAGGAATATTCTGTTTGCCCTTTTAACTGTAGCGAGCAATTCGGGTATGCTTAAGCAACCCTCCTTAAACACTATCTCACCTTCCTTATGAATAATTACGGGATTTATAAGTATTTGCAGTCCTATGGGGTTTGGGGGAGGTCTTCTGAAGCGGGTAGAATCAACTACTATTATCCTTTTATGGAAGTTTACTTGAGGTGCTGCTATACCTACACATCCTTTCTTCTCATACACGGTCTTAACGAGGGCATCAATAAATTTTTTAAGGCTACCATCAATCTCCTTTACCTCTTCTGAAATCCTTCTCAATCGGGGATCTGGATAAGTTAGTATTTCAAGTTTCAAAGGCTTACCTCTTCAATAGCTGATAAGGATAGTTCTATATTTAGTTCTTTTGAGATGAGTTGTAGTTCTTCCTTTAAAATGTTTTCATCTATATGATCTTCCGCTTCAAGCTCCATTGTCATCAAGTATATGGGTCTTTCTCCTCCTGTCCTTTTAGTTCTCATATCACATATGTTTACCCCTCTCTCCTTAAGCTTACTGGATATACGATATACTATACCCGGTTTGTCACCGCCGTAGAAGGAGACTATAAACTTGTTGGGATACTTCTTTATTTCCTTTCTCTCCGGTAATTCCTTCAATTCTATGAGTAACTCTTCCCTTAGGTGATCAAAGTCTTCCGATTTTATATCACCAGTGAATATAAGCATTATTACAAATTCATCTTCTATACGGGTCATTGATGAATCTTCTATGTTACACCCTTTTTCGTACAGAACCTTTGTTACATCTGCAACTATACCAGGCCTGTCTTGACCTGCTGTCAGAAGGAGATATCTTTTCATTTATGATAATTATAATATGCAGGAGAAGTTAGCATTAGAGGCTATTTATGAGATAAGCAAAGTGCTTGGCGGTGAACCCGTTGATAAATCTCTTCCTTATGTCCTAAGGCTCCTTGAAAAGCTTATGGGATTTGAGAGGGTTACCCTTACCATGGTTGACCCCGAAGCGGGGGAGCTTGTTGTAAGGGCTACCTCAAATACAAAAGCTCCCCAGGTCAGTTTTAAAAAGGGTGAAGGGATAATAGGTAAAGTATGGAAGCACGGAATACCTATGATAATACCGGATATATCAAAGGAGCCTGAATTCCTCAATAAGGTGTGGAAAAGGAATATAAAAGGAAAGATTGCTTTTATGGCTGTACCTTTGAAGGTTGAGGGTAAGGTTATAGGTGTGCTCAGCTGTGATCGTGAATATACAAAAAAGGAGTCTATGGATGATTATCTGAGATTTTTAAATATGGTGGCTGGTCTTATAGCCCAGCATGTAAGGACATGGCAGAAATTCAGGGATGAGAAGAGAGCGTTGGAGATAGAGCTTAAAAGGATATATTCAAATCTCAAGATTGAGGGCATTATAGGTAAAAGTACCGCCATAATGGAAGTGCTTGAGAATGTCCACAAGGTTGCGGAAACTTCTGCAACAGTTCTGCTGATGGGTGAAAGCGGTGTGGGGAAGGAGGTTTTGGCAAGGGCTATACACTTTTTGAGTCCGAGGGCTTCCAAGCCTTTTATAAAGGTTAACTGTGCTGCCATTCCTGAAAATTTGTTGGAGGCTGAACTTTTCGGCTATGAGAAAGGTGCATTCACTGGTGCCTATGTGTCAAAAAAAGGTAAATTTGCCCTTGCCCATGAAGGAACCATATTCCTTGATGAAATAGGTGATATGCCCCTTCCCCTTCAGGCGAAGATACTCAGAGTCCTTCAGGAGAGGGAGATAGAGCCTCTCGGAAGTACCAAAGTTATTAAGGTTGATATAAGGGTAATAGCGGCTACCAACAAAGATCTTAAGAAACTTGTGGAAAAGGGGCAATTCAGAGAGGATCTATACTACAGGTTGAATGTTATACCCATATACGTACCTCCTTTAAGGGAAAGGAGGGAGGATATACCCCTTCTGATAGGTTACTTCCTTGATAAGTTTAATAAGGAGTATAAAAAAGAAGTAGTTATTGAACCTGAAGTTATAGACATACTTACGAGGTATAATTGGCCCGGCAATGTCAGGGAGTTACAGAATCTTATTGAAAGATTTGTGATCCTATCTTCGGACGGTGTGATAAGAAGGAAGGATATTCCGAGGGAAATAATTGAAAGTGTGGAGAAGGTTGAGGCGGCCGCTAATGTTTCAAACACGGAAAGGAAGTTGCCTTCTACAATAGAGCTGATGGAGAAAGAGCAAATAGAAAAGGCATTGGCTGAAAGCGGTTATGTTATAAAGAGGGCTGCAAAACTTTTGGGTATGACACCGAGGCAAGTTTCCTACAGGATAAAAAAGTACGGTATAAAATTACCCTGATCCAAACTGTTCAAAACATTCTTTTGCCTTTCCCGATTCAAGACAGTCCTTAGAAAGTTCAACACCTTCCTTTATACTTGAAACCTTACCGTATGCAAGCAAGAGAAGGGCTGATGTAAGTAAAGCCCAATTTTTGTAAATATTGTTTTCATTTTTTATGATGGATATATTGAGTTTTGCTTGTTCTTCAATATTTAAATTTCCTTTGGGAAGATCGGAGGTTAGACCGTACAATGAAGGATCAATTTCCATGAACTCTCCGTTAAGCATGAGGGTTGTTTTCCTATCCGGATAGGGTTCAATACCCCCTTCAACTCCCTTAACTACTGTTATTCTTTTGAAGCCAGCCTTGAGTAAAAGGTTATAAACTTTTTCAAAGTAGGGATTATGCGCAACCGATGTTATTATATTTTCCGCATTAAAGGGGTTTAACAGCTTTTCAATAACATTAATAAATGTTCTGAATCCAAGTCTCTTCCTTATTTCCTTTAACTTATAAAGTTCTGGAACAAATTCCTTTTGATCCGCATAGCGGAACCCCTCTTTAACAAAAAGGGATCCTTCTGTGTTTATCATCTTTCCGAGCACCTTTATAAAGCTGGGACCAAATTTTGCTGGTACACCTTCCGTACCGTGAGATGACATATTAACACCGCATCCCATTGCAATAAAAATAGCGGAGGGCAGTATATGGGGTGTTTTTATCTTGCCGTCATAGTTAACTCCCAAATCCAATTCATTTTCTACTCTGCTTCCTATATCTCTCTGTAGGGATACGGTCGCCTCATAAAAGCCTTCAAGCTCTTCCTGTGTTTCTCCCTTCATCCTCATTCCCGTTAAAAAGGCGGATATCTGAACGGGATCACCTTTGCCTTTGAGTATGTTATCAAAGACCGATTTGGCTTCCTCTTTTGTAATATGTCCTGGATTCATACAACCCCTGCATACCCTCTTTAAAATATTATCCATACCTCTCCTCCTTCCAAGGGTCGCCCACCGCGTGATATCCTCTCAGTTCCCAAAAGCCTTTCTTTTCATCTTTTAAAAACTCAACGGTATGTACATACTTAGCACTCTTCCACGCGTAAAGGGAAGGGACTACAAC
>WFPJ01000058.1 GCA_015487615.1 Aquificales bacterium
GCGCTTGAGTTGTTACCCGACAGAAAGGTTATAAAGAAGCTTTTTGAAGATATAGCACCTCGCTTTGAGGGAAGGAATGGGGGTTATACAAGGATAATAAAGTTGCCTAACAGAAGAAAAGGAGATAACACGGAACAGGCTATAATTGAATTTGTTGAATAATGGTCGTAAAGATAATAAACATAATTTTTGAAGTATATATGATCTTTATAATTATCTATGCGGTAGGATCTTGGTTTCCTCAATTAAGGGAGTACAGATTTTATCAGCTTATAGAAAAAATTGTTGAACCGCCTCTTTCCCTTTTGAGGAAATTCATACCACCGATAGGAGGTATTGATATAACACCCGCCATCCTTATTTTTATTCTTTACGCGATCCAAAGGTTACTTATTTCCAAGCTCTAAGGTATAAAGTATGATATGGGGTGGTGCTATAAATATTCCGAACGCCTTGTCCCTCATAAGATTTCTTTTTTCTCCACTTGTTCCTCTTTTAGCGTGGAACAGCATATATTTATCCTTTTATCTTTTTACATTTCTTGCAGTTACAGACGCACTTGACGGTATAGTTGCAAGGATATACAACAGGATAACTTACATAGGTAAACTGCTTGATCCGTTGGCTGATAAGACGCTTATGTTCTCTGGGCTTTTTACCGTAACCTTTATTACGGTCAATAAAATTGATGATTTGCTTTTCTTTACCGTTTTATTAAGGGATATTTCCCTTGTGATAGGCAGTATTATTTTAATACCCCGAGGATTCAGACCGGAACCTGCCCTGTGGGGTAAGCTTGCAACTCTATTTCAGGTTATTGTAGTCATTCATGCATTTCTTATAAACCTCGGTATAAATATACCCTATCTTTTTATTACCTTCTGGCTTGCACTTGTATTTACTGTTATATCGTGGATCTATTATATAATTAAGGGTATTGAATTCATACTCGGTGAAATAAAGACATGAAGGGGGTCTCGGGCAAAAAGTGGATTCTCTTGAGTGAAAACATAAAGCCCCCTTCCCATCTTGTGGAGAAGTTCGGTTATATTGTGGCTCAACTTCTCGCCAACAGAAATTTTATAAAACATGCGGATCTTATTTTTAATGTTAAACTTAAAAACCTTATTCCCTACGATAGAATACCCAACATAGATGTTGCTACCGAAAGGATAAGAGAGGCTATCAGAAGGAAGGAGAGGATAGTAATATACGGGGACTATGATGTTGACGGCATAACTTCAACTGCAATACTCTATGACTTTCTTAGAAGGGCTGGGGCAAGGGTGGTACCTATTGTACCCTCAAGAAATATGGGATACGGTCTTAACAGGAAGGTTTCCGAGCTTATATCAAGGTATGCGGATTTGCTTATAACCGTTGATAACGGTACATCTGCTGTCAGCGAGATAAACAGCATGGACATTGATGTTATAGTGGTTGACCATCATAATCCGCAGAGCATTCTACCTGAGGCTATTGTAGTTAATCCTAAAATAGGAGAAAATGTACCTAAAGAATTAAAGGAAGTATCCTCTTCCGCTCTTTCTTTTTATATAGTTGCTTCTCTAAGGAATGAGCTTGGTGTTGATATAGATATAAGAAGCTATATTGACCTTGTTGCTTTGGGAACGGTTGCGGATGTTATGCCTCTTAATTATCTTAACCGCATTTTTGTGATTAAAGGATTGGAGTTCTTTAATAAAATCCTTGAAGGATATGAAGGTAAGGCGGGTATAAAGGCTCTGTTGGAGATCAGCAATCTTGAAAGGGTTTCTTTCAGAGATATAAGCTTTCAGCTCGCACCCCGCATCAATTCTGCTGGCAGGATAGGAGATCCCCGCTTATCCCTTCATCTCCTTTTGGAGGAAAAACCCGAAAAGGCTTTATATTATGCTAGGAAACTTGAGATGCTCAATATATACAGAAGGAGACTGTCCGAAAGTATTCTTAAGGAAGCGTCCGCTATGACGGATGGGAAGGAAAACTTTATATGTGTGGGTTCGGAGGGTTGGCATCCCGGTGTGTTAGGAATCGTAGCGGGCAGACTTACATCCCAATTTGCTAAACCGTCGGGTGTTTTTGCTTTCAAAAATAATAAGGCTGTAGGTTCCGTAAGATCCATTGAGGGTGTAGACATATACTCAGTAATATCCGAGATAAAGGATATGTTTTTAAAATGGGGAGGTCACAGTACAGCGGTAGGTGTTACATTGCCCGCGGAAAGGTTTTCGGAATTCAAAGAATATGTGGATGAAAGACTCAAGGATAAGGAGAGGGTACTCGGTGTACTTGAGATAGATATGAAGCTTGAATTCCATGTTATAAATAAAGAGCATTCGGATATGATTAAATGCCTTCAACCTTTTGGTGAGGGCAATATGACTCCTACCTTTATGACAAAATTGGGAGATATAAAAGTTGAGAGGGTATCAAAAAGCAGATTAAGGTTTTTACCTTATGGTGTGGAGATGAGGTGTTTTGATAACAGAATTATAGATGCTGTGGAGGGAGGAGCGAAATACATTGTATATGCCTATGACGGAGATTCTTTTGAACTTATTGATGCTTCTTCGGGATGAAAGGGAAAAATCATGAACTTGTTAATGTTATACTATTGCCTCCAACCTTATTGGTTGTTCCGGAAGAATATATAATTCCCTTTGGGGTAGGATACCTCTTCGGTACTTTCTTCCTGTCTCCTGACATTGATCTTAGTTATTCAAGAGTTTCCAAAAGGTGGGGACCCTTGAGGATAATATGGTTTCCCTTCCAATTTATCTTTAAACACAGAGGAATTTCCCATTTTCCCCTTATAGGCACATTCTTGAGGGTAGGCTATCTCACCCTTATCGGTTTGTCAGTCTTTTATATCCTTTCCGGGCTGGATGCGGGCATAACAATTAAAAAAGAAACCTTATTAGAATACGGATTAGTCATTTTAACGGGTATAGCTGTTGCGGATTTTATCCATATAATAAGCGATTCTATAACCAC
>WFPJ01000059.1 GCA_015487615.1 Aquificales bacterium
CAATTGATCCCCCGGAAAAACGGGCTTCTTAAAACGGGCATTATCAATTCCCGCAAATACTATGGCATATTTACCTATTTCAAGATTTAGGGATTTAATCATTAAGATACCCCCGACCTGAGCCAAAGCCTCAAGTATGTAAACACCTGGCATAAGTGGGAAGCCAGGAAAATGACCTTGAAAATAAGGTTCTCCTATGGATACATTCTTTATTCCCACTATCCTTTTACCCTCTTCATATTCAATAATCTTATCAACTAAGAGAAGGGGATAACGGTGGGGCAGTATGGACATTATCTCATGTATATCCATTGTTTATATTATATCTTCCTTAATGGTAATTTTTACTAAATTTTCATTCCAAAATCCAGATAATTTAAAAGTAATGGAGGTGTGCTATGGTGCCTATCTTGTTTATATTAATTGCGGTCATTTTATTCCTTACAGGATGCGGTGAAACTAATGAAGCTTGCCAGTTTGCGGTAACAAGGGCTCTTGACAAGGGTAATTACGATGAGGTTATAAAAAGACTGGAAAAGAGAAGCTGTGGTTATTCGGACAAGGAAAGATACATTAACTTGGGAGCTGCGTATGCGGGAAAGGCGGGACTGGATCCCATTGATATAGCAAGGGAAATGATAAACTCCGCGAGAACGGGTAAGGACGCTGAGAAGGTTATTATGGAAGTTCTCTCCGCTAAGGCGACAGGAGAAGGCCTTTTCTATATGAGAAAATCAGTCTCAAGCTATAAAAAGGCTATAAACAATAACTTCAGTGTGTGTCAACCTACACTTGATGATGAACTTATCAGGGATGCTTGTTTTTACGGAAGTGTTATAAGTTTTGCTGTGGTAGGGGCATCTTTTAATCTGCTTATTGAAAATGTGGGACTGTGGATAGATCCATCAAAGCTTGACTGTAATACGGATGTTAACAGAAACAACAACCTTGATACGGGAGATGCATCCGGATGTGCCATAAAGTATGCTGTTAACGGCACGGTAAACTGCCCTGATGGTGTTGCTATAGACCAGGGAAAGATAAATACCAATCTCACAGTAATGGGCTTCAACTTTGAATATGTACCTGTTAATATAAGTGCTAATGCTTCAAAATGTCCGTCTTATCCGGATAAAACTATTCATAAACTTCTTTATATAAAAGGTGACGGTACAAAAAGCCTTGTGGTTACGGACGGTTATTGCAGTCCTTCGGATATAAATAATAAATGTACGGAGAGTGATGTTGACGGTCAAACATGCATTCCGTGTCCCGTCTTTACCGAGGATCAAAGCGGAAATTTAATACCTGCAACTGTTGAAAGTACAATTGCAAATACTATAAATGACGCATTGGATATGGCAGTTGATCAGGAAACAAGAGATGCTATTAACAATTTTATAAGTACAAACTGCGGAGCTGATGGTTGTTCAGAAGAAGAAATAGGTAATTATCTGTACGGAGGTTAAAGATGTTAAGATTTTTGGTTCTACTTTTATCCCTCAGCGGTTTAGTTTTAGCGGTAGGATTTGAATATCCCTATCTTTACAGAGACTACAGGGCTCTGGGAATGGGAAATGTGTACAATGCGGTGGGCGGTTCCTTTTCCGCGGTATTTTTCAACCCGGCTGGTCTGTCTAACCTAAGGGAGGAAGAAGGCTTTTATGTTAATCTCTTACCCGTCACCCTTTCTATTAGTACCAATGTATTCAGTGTAGCGGATGATATCAGGAGGGCTCTTGAATCTAAGGATGATATAGTTATCTTCAACACGATAAAGAAGTATAGGGGGGAAGTGATTCACGTATACGCATCTCTTTTGCCCTCGGTCGCCATAAAAAAAGGAAAGGTGGGTTTCGGAGCGGGTCTTTTGATAGGGACTAGTATAAACGGCATCTTGCATCACGGGGGCGGTACGGAGGGACTTTATGAGGTCCAGAATATCGTCTACGGCGGTCCCCTTGTAGGTCTTTCTTATGATAGGAACAGGTGGTCCTTCGGTGGTTCAATAAAGTATCTTTATGCTGGCGGTATTAATGATACATTCAGAATAAGCGAGGTTACCGCACCGGATTTTGATCCTGCAAACTACCTTAAGTACGGTTCTGATTTTTCCTTGGATTTGGGTTTAATTTACAGATTCAAAAGGAAAGAGGAGTATAATCCACGC
This sequence comes from Aquificales bacterium, assembly GCA_015487615.1. Lineage (GTDB taxonomy): Bacteria > Aquificota > Aquificia > Aquificales > Aquificaceae > WFWF01. Next base: position 2,171 of record WFPJ01000059.1, read on the forward strand.
ATAGGCTTTTCACTGATGAATATAACCGATATACGCGTTCCGGGTGTTATCGCCATACCTATGACTGCTAATGTAGGTTTTGCAATGAATTCACAAAAGAAGCTGTGGATATTAAAGGAATGGACCGTAGGAATTGATTATGTTGATCTATTTATGGCATACAGGGATAAAGATATTTTTAAGAGGATAAGAATAGGGGCTGAAGGTAAGATATTATCGGGCAGTAAAGGTTATATAGCCCTAAGGGGCGGTATATACGGCGGTCAATTAACCGCAGGTGTTGAATTCAATTTACTCGTGTTCACCCTCGCTTATACAACATACGCTGAGGAAATAGGAGGTACCGCCTTCCAATTCGGAAGCAGGAGACACCTTGTGTATCTAAATGTGGGGTGGTAAATCAGATTTTTACAATTATAAAGGACAGATCCTCTTTGGGGAGGGTTTGAACATACCTTTTTATTAGAAGTTCCGCACCTATCTCAATATCACCATCTCCCACTATTGCAAGTATCTCCTCGTCAGATAACGTGTCAACCATACCGTCTGAAACAAGTAAGAATATATCTTCCTTTTTTACCTCCCCTTCCCTTATAAGTATATCCGGATTCCAAGATGTACCGAGGGCGGATACATACTTTTTCCTCCCCTTATACCTTACCTGATCTACAGTTAACATCTCAATTTCCCCGTCTCTAAGAAGATATATTCGTGAATCACCTACATGACCCACCATGTATTTATCTTCTTTAAGTATCAAGACACTTAATGTAGTACCGCAAAGAAAATCATCACCAAACTTGGATATTTCCGCAATAACCCTTCTGTTTATTTCATTAAATATCTGCCTTAGTTCATCCGCATCTTCAATAGGGTAAAATTCCGCAAGGGTATTGATTGCAATATCCGCAGCTATCTTTCCCGTACCTTTTTTCCCCATTCCGTCCGCTATAGCGAAGGTGTTTCCTTTACAAAAGATCCTATCCGCATAAGATTGTTCATCCCTGAAAAACACCTTGCTTACATACTTCAATAAAGGCCCTCCTTTACCATATATTCCTTGAGTTCCATAGCATTCCTAAATCTTTTACTATAATCAACCTCAAACATTCTGCTAAGAAGCCTTCTAACTTTGTCAGATAGGAAAGACGGTATATTTACTATACCTTCCTTGTTCAATTTGACCTTTGTTTTTCTATCTTCAGCATCAAAGGGGTCCCTTTGAGTTACCATGAAATGGAAAAGACACGCCAGGGAATATATATCACTTGATCTGTGTATTTCACCCCTGAATACTTCGGGTGCAATATAACCTACGGTGCCTTTAACATCTATAACGGATACACTTCCTCTTATCTTGATAAATCCGAAATCGCCAAGCTTCCATACCACGGAGTTAAGCACCCTTTTACCAAATATATTTTCCGGTTTTATATCGCTGTGAATGTAACCCCTGCTGTGCAAAAAGCATAGACCGTTAACTATATGCCTAAGTATTTTTAGAGCTTCTTCCTCATCCAAACCACCTTTCCCAAGGACGTACTCCTTCAGATCCCCCACATCCATGAACTCGTAAACAAGATACAGCTCCTTTTTATCCTTTTTATAAAGATAGCTTTGTAGTGAAATTATATTGGGGTGGTTGAGGAGTATAAGTGTTTGAGCTTCTTTCCAAAGATATTGGATGCTGTAAGGATTGTTAGCTACTTTAAGGGCAAGTATCTTGTCCTTATACCTTCCTTTAATACCTTTAACTTTATAAACTGTACCGAAGTCTCCCTCTCCTATAACATCAAGTACCTCGTAAATACCGAGGATTACCTCTCCCTTTTTAAAAAACTCCTTCATCTATCTAATACCGAGTTTTTTTAAAAGAAGGTGTGAAAAACCTTCAATTATCTCATAGGATGAAAGAATTATGTTATAAGGCACACTACTTACACCGAACTTTTCCGCTATCAATATATGATCTTCAACCTTCAGTCTGCATTTTACCGATCCCCTGTAGTCGGATCTGTCAATGCCAAGTCCGAATATCTCGTCAACCGCTTTATACTTATCCTCACTGCACATTATGTAAACCGACTTCCAATAACTGCTCATATCCCTTTTAAAGGGATACAAGAATAAGTAAATTTTTATCCTGTCCAAGTATCTTTTAAGCTTTCTCCATTCCCTTCTGCAATGTGGACAGTTAGGATTCATAAACACAATAAGTTCCTTTTCTCCCTTACCGAGTATTATAGCCTTATCCAAGGGAATTTCTATTATCTTTTCCTTTATAAACTCCCTGTAAAGGTCCCCTCCAGCGGAAAGGCTTGTAAAAATAAAAAATACAAATACTAATGTTCGCATATCTCTTTTATTCTTTTCCTCACTGATTCAATAATCCAATCGGGTGTAGAAGCCCCCGCTGTTATACCCACCTTATTTGCACCTTTAAACCACTCTTCTTCCAATTCATCCGCGGTTTCAATATGATAGGACCTCTCGTTTAAACTTTTTGCAATATTATAAAGACGCCTCGTATTACCGCTATTTTTACCCCCTACCACTATCATAACATCTACTTTTGGAGCTAATTCATAAACACCTTCCTGTCTCTCCGAGGTTGCGTTGCATATAGTATTTATAATCTTTAGCTCCTTGATCCATATTGCTATCTCTCCCACTATTTTCTTAAAGAATTCCTCATGCTGGGTGGTCTGAGATACAACGCCTACCTTTTCTTTATCTTTAACCAATTCAATATCTTCAAGTGTCTCCACAATTATACCCTCACCCCCCGCATCCTTAAGATAGCCGTAAGCACCTATGACTTCGGGATGATTTTTTTCACCTATTATAACAACAAAGTAACCTTCCTTAACCAGCTTTGTAACAGCTTCGTGGACAGCTTTAACATAAGGACAAGTCGCATCAATTATGTTAAGTCCCTTATTCTTTAAAGCCCTTTCCCTGTCAGGAGGTATGCCGTGGGATCTTATTATAACGGTTGAACCTTCCTTGAACTCTTCAAAAGTACCTGGAATAACACCCCTTTCTTTAAGCCTGTTCACCTCTTGTGGGTTATGGATTATTGGACCGTCAGTGTAAATGGGACCGTTTTTTATATCCTCAACAGCCCTTTCCGCAATATTTACAGCCCTTCTAACACCGAAGCAAAAACCCGCATGCTTGGCTATTATTATCTCCATGCCTGCTAAAATATTAGTACAATAATTCTACATATATTATGATTCAGAATAAGGTCATTTTCTTCCTTTCCTCACTAAGTTTTTCCACATCAATATAATCCTTTATCATTTCAAGGAATTCCTCTTCAGAAATCTTCTTAATTCCCAGTTGATCCGCCCTCCTCATCTTTGTAGCTCCGGGATCTTCACCTACAACAAGGTATGTGGTTTTGGATGTAACCGTGTTTGAAAAAATACCACCAAGTTTTTCAACTATTTCACCCGCCTTCTCCCTTGAACAGCATCTTAAGGTGCCAGTAAACACAAAGACCTTACCCTTTAAGGGTCCTTCTCTTTCCATTTCTTCAACTTCAAGTTTTACTCCAGCTTTGTGCAGTTTTTCTATAACCTTCCAATTTTCCTCCCTTGAGAAAAACTCCTTTATACTTCTTGCTACTATCGGACCTATATCCTCTATCCTTGTTAGCTCTTCCATTGTTATATTTTTAAAGTCCCATATACTTTTTACCTTCTTCACAAGCCTCTTTGCTGTTGTAAGACCCACATAGCGGATACCGAGACCGTAAAGTACCCTGTCAAGGCCTCTGTTCTTTGAGTCTTCTATAGCATTAATAAGATTCATTGCGGATTTGTATGCGAAACCGGGGATGGTCATTATATCCTTAGCCTTAAGATAATAAAGGTCTCCTACATCCTTTACCAAGCCCCTTTTGTAAAGGGCTTTTACCGTTGCCTCTCCGAGTCCCTTTATGTCCATGGCTTCCCTTGATGCCCAGTGTCTTATCCGTTGCATAACCTGAGCTGGACATGATATGTTTATACATCTCCATGCAACCTCCCCTGGCAGTTTCACCAATTTTGAACCGCAGGAAGGACAAGTTTCCGGAAACACTATGGGCTTTTCATCTCCCTTTCTTGCCTCCTTTACAACGGAGACAACATAGGGTATGACCTCTCCCGCCCTTTCAATAAGAACCGTATCTCCCACCCTTATATCCTTCTCTTTTATAAAGTCTTCGTTAAATAAGGATACGGATGATACTGTAACGCCCCCCACCTGAACTGGTTCAAGTTTTGCAACGGGTGTAATTGTTCCTACCCGCCCTACCTGAAATACAACACTCAGTATGCGTGTTGTTGCCTGCCTTGCTTTAAACTTAAAGGCTATTGCCCAACGGGGATGATGGGAAGTAAATCCAAGGGCTTCGTAGAATTCCCTGTTGTTAACTTTTATAACCATACCGTCAATCTCATAGGGGTACATATCCCTCTTCTCTTCCCACTCCCTACAGTAGGATATAACCCCATCAATACTGTCAAATACTCTCATATCCGGGAAAGGTGTCTTAAATCCGAGAATATGAAGCATCCTTACAGCTTCGTAGTGAGTTTTTGGCGCCTTTTCTTCGGGTTCCACATAAGATACCTGATATACCACCGCATCAAGCTTCCTGCTTGCAACCTCCCTCGGATTTTGCAACCTTATGGATCCTGCGGAAGCATTCCTCGGATTTGCAAAGGGGGGCAAGCCTTCTTCCATTCTCTCTTCATTTATCTTTCTGAATTCCTCCTTACTCATCAAGACCTCCCCCCTAATTTCAATCAGCCTTATACCAAAGGCGGAAAAATCCGCCCTTAAGGGTATAGTTTTTATAGTTTTTAAGTTATTTGTTATCTCCTCACCCCTCTCTCCGTCACCCCTCGTTGAACCCCTTCTGAAGATATCATCCTCATAAACAAGAGCAATACCAGCACCGTCATATTTGGGTTCAACGCTATACTCAACTTTATCGGTGCCTAATACCTCTTTAACCCTCCTGTCAAATTCCTTCAGTTCATCTTCGGAATAAGCATTATCAAGGGAAAGCATGGGGGAGAGATGTTCCACAACGGGGAACTTACCTGTTATCTCCGAAGGTATCCTCTGGGTGGGAGAGTCGGGTGTTATAAGTGCGGGATACTTCTTTTCAAGATCCCTTAATGCTCTAAAAAGCTGATCGTATTCGTAATCGGATATAACCGGTGATGCTTGTACATAATATTTGTAATCGTGGTATCTTATCACCTCCCTGAGTTTTTCCGCATAAATCTTTGCCTTTTCAAAATCCGCCTTTTTTATAGTACCGAGTTCTTTAAGAAGTCTTCTTGTAAGTTCTATGAGTTCCCTTTCCCTTTCTTGTGTGTACATCTTATCTTCCCTTCTTTATAAGAAGTATGGAAGCGGGCCTTTTTATCCTTAGGGTTAGGATCTCAAAGATCCTGAATTTATGGTTCATGTTTGAAGATTCAACATAAGCCATCCGCATATCCTGGGCTATTACTATATCCATATTCTGCACGCCACCTGATATAAGAAGCACCTTCCCTTGGGGAACAACAGGTGTGGTAAAAACTTTGTTAACAACCTTTTCAATCTGTTCAATTTCTAAAAGGCTCGTATTGTGATATATCCTGTTAAGGGTTATATAATCTTTCGGATTTAATATGAGATAGTAAGGTCCATAAAATCCTTCCTCAGTCAGTTTTGAAATGCCGGTCATAACATCATTAAAAGCATTGCCAGTAACTTCCCAGTCACTCATGGAGAGCTTGTTTGAACCTTCAACAGTAAGAAGCCCCTCAATACCCATGTTCTTGTTACCATGGAATATAAGCATGTCCTCAGCGAGTGCTGTTGATACCGCTGCGGTAACCGCTTGGGTTGTATCAATGGGAAGATTGAACTGTCTGTAATACTCAAGATCCCTCCAGCTGATTATAAAATCTTTGAATATGGTTGGTAGTACAACATGTTTCCTTACACCCACCCTTACCGGGTCGCATATCTCATACTCTTGTCCCGGCTTTACCTCACAACTGCCAGGCTCTGTTCCGTAAACCACATCGTATGAAACAGTTTGATGTCCCGCACCTATGGGACCAACAACATTTATAAATCTCCTACCCACAAGAACTTCCTTGGCACTTTTTATTGCTGCCTCTTCCAATGTTTGCCACTCTTGCGTGGTAAGGGGTGATTCTTCCTTTCCGAGATAGTTCATTTTCTACCTCCACATAGAAAATTTTAAAGTTAAAATTAGATTATAGGGTGAAAAATTTAAAGAGGGGGAAATTGTTATGAGAATAGTAGCGTATCTAAAAACTCCACGGGAGGTCCCAATTTATTACAGAAGTATCATTTTGGGCATAATCAAAAAGGCATTAGAACTTGAAGATTATGCCTATTTCAAGATGCTATACAGCGGTGAGAAAAGCCTTAAGCCTTTTACATTTGCTCTTCTTTTTAACAAGTTCTTTATTGAAGGGGATGTTGTAAAGGTTGAGGGTATATCAAAATTGATAATATCAACAGGTAATACGGAATTCGGGATACGGTTATACAGCGGTTTATTAAAGCTTAAGAACAAGAAGCTCGGTATGACCCCGAGCTTCGGCGGTTTTGAGATAACCAATGTTGTTATCCCCAAAAGCTCTATAATATCTTCCAATAAGGTACTTATAAAGACACTTTCACCCATAGTTGTAGTTACCAAGGATAAGAAACCTATATTGCCTTCCGAGGTTGAGAATGGTTCACCCGATAATTTTGTTATCTACGATACAGAAAAGTTCAATGAGGAGCTTAACTATATCTCCTCCTGTGCCCTTAAAAGACCGGTAAGCATAAGATTTACCCCAGTGAGCGGTAGGAAGGTTGTGGTGAAACATCGCATAGGCGGTGAAGAGGGACCTAATTCAAGAACTATAAGGCTTGTTGCCTTTAAAGGTACCTTTTATCTTGAAGGCAATCCCGAGGAGTTAAACGAACTTTACAGGATGGGTATAGGTTTTAGGAGGTCTCAGGGTTTCGGTTGTGTTGAAGTTGTCCAAGATACTTCTTAATCTCTTGTTTAAGGGATAAGGGAAGGCCGAGTCTTCTGAGCTCTTCCTCTCTCGCTTCCGCTAAATCATACAGGCTTTCAAAGTTATTATAAATGATTCGCTTCTTAACCTCTCCTATCCCTTTTATATTGTCAAGTATCTCCTCCATCGCCCTTTTGCTTCTCAACTTCCTGTTGTAAAATAGAGCAAACCTGTGGGCTTCATCTCTTATAAATCCGAATATGCTGTAGAGTACGGGGTACTCTCTGAGGTTTATCTCTCTGCCGTCTTCTGTAAAAAGTATCTCTTCTTGTTTTGCAAGCGCCATAACCTTTATATCCAACCCATATTTATTCCTTACGGAAATTCCCACATTCAACTGTCCCTTTCCCCCGTCTATGAGCCACACATCAGGTTTTTTCTCTTCACCCGAAATTATCCTCATCGCCCTTCTCTCAAGCACCTCCCTTAAGGCGGAATAATCGTCTATGTCCTTTATACTTTTTACTTTATATCTTCTGTATCTCCTTTTATTCATCTCTCCTTTCTCCCATACGACACAGGACCCTACCGTCTCTTCACCGTAGAAGTGGGAAATATCAAAGCCTTCTATAATATCAGGGGGTTCCATGTTAAGGACATCTTTAAAGGTTTTCTCTATGATTTCATAATCCAAATCCCTCTTCATATTTTCCTCAATTATCCTACATATACCTTCATCAATCTCATCTTCTATTGCGATTTCACGCCCGGACCTCTCCGAAAGCCACTTAACTATATTCTCGTCAATTTCAAAATTACAAAATATCCTTTCCGCAACGGGATTCTTGTAATAGTAACCCAAAAACACTTCTTCCGCATCTTCTGTTCTATCAAGATCTACTATCTCCTTACCTATAAGCTTACTGTTTCTTATAAAAAACAGACCCATCCTGCATCCCATAAGGTAAAATATGTCCGCCTCTTTGTAGGGAAGCTTTGAGACCTTTTGACCCCTTGCTATATTCTGAAGGGCTATTATCTGATCCCTTACCTGCGCAGCCTTTTCAAACATCATATTTTTGGAAAATTCTTCCATCTTAAGATAAAGCTTTTCAAGGATATCACCAAGCTCTCCTGACAGCATAGCCTTTGCAGCTTCAACCTGTAACATATATTCATCTTTACTTACATAATCCGTGCAGGGTGCGGAGCATAGACCTAAGTGATAGTCCATGCATGGTTCGGTTCTTTTTACAAGGGGATCGCATGTTCTTAATTTGAAGGTTTTATGTATAAGTTTTTTAATCTTGTAAGCCCTGCCCATGTATATAAAGGGTCCGTAAAGTATTCCTTTGTGATCCGTACCTCTGACAACTTTAACGGTGGGATAATCATCCTCTGTCAGCAGTATCATGGGGTATCCACTACCGTACCTGTGCAGACGGTTGTATAGGGGTTTATGGGTCTGTATAAGATCAATTTCCAGAACGAGAGCTTCGTATTCGTTTGATGTAACTATCCATTCAACATCAGTGCTTTTGTCAATCATAGATCTTTCACGGGGATCTTTGTCGTAGTACTGAAGATGTTGATAAAGACGGTTCTTTAAATTCTTAGCCTTTCCTATATAGTTTATCCTCTTTTTGCCTTTAAATATATAAACCCCCGGATTTTCTGGGGCAAGCTTAACTTTACTTTCAATTACTTCCCTCATTATTCTTTGCTTCCATCCAAAGCCTGTCCATTTCTTCCAAGCTCATATCCTCAAGGTTTATACCCCTTTCCTTTGCCTTCTTTTCAATATAGGAAAATCTCCTTATAAATCTATCATTTGCCTTCTGTAGAGCAATTTCCGCATTAACCCCTAAAAACCTTGCGAGTTCCACAACCGCGGTAAGTATATCTCCTATTTCGTGCTCAATATTCTTATTATCTCCCCTATCTATGGCGTCCTTTAATTCCTCTATCTCCTCCGTCAGTTTCCCAAAGACCTGATCAATGTTTTCAAAATCAAAACCCACCTTTGATGCACGATCTTGAAGCTTTTGAGACCTCAATAGGGCTGGCATGTGCTTTGGGATACCTTCAAATATGGTTTCTCTACTTTCAATCTTATTCTTGTCCCAATTTTTTAGAACCTCTTCCGCATCCGCATTACCGAAAACATGGGGATGCCTTTCTATAAGTTTATCCGTAAGAAATCTTATAACATCGTATATGTCAAACTCTCCCCTTTCCTTTGCTATCTGTGAATGAAACAGAGGTTGTAATAAAAGATCACCCAGCTCTTCCTTTAACTTTTGAGGATCTCCCGAATCAATGGCATCCATAACTTCATAGGTTTCCTCAAGAAGGTACTTTTTAAGGCTTTCGTGGGTTTGTTTTTTATCCCATGGACACTTTTCCCTCAACTCTTCCATAACCTTTACAAGCCTGTCAAAGGGATGCATAATTCAGACCGCTTCTTTATAGATGAGCTTCGGTTTTGATTTATACTTTACAACATTCTCATCAACTATAACCTTTTCTACATTGCCCATTGAAGGAACCTCATACATTATATCTATCATTATCTCTTCCATAATTGCCCTTAGTCCCCTTGCACCCGTTTTTCTGCTTATGGCTTCCCTTGCTATCTCCCTGAGGGCTTCCTCTGTAAATTCAAGATCAACACCGTCCATCTTAAGTAATTTTTGATACTGTTTAACAAGAGCATTCTTGGGTTCCACTAATATCCTTACAAGATCTTCCTCGTAAAGATCCTCAAGGGTTGCTATTACTGGGAGCCTTCCTACGAACTCTGGAATGAGTCCGAACTGCACAAGATCATCAGGAATTACATAGGCAAGTATATTCTCAAAATCGGTAGGTGTTTTAATGGATGCCTCAAATCCAATGGTTGATTTGCCGAGCCTCTGCTTTATTATATCTTCCAAACCCACAAAGGCACCACCGCATATAAACAGAATATCTGTAGTATCAATCTGTATAAACTCCTGGTGGGGATGCTTCCTTCCTCCCCTTGGCGGGACATTTGCTATGGTACCTTCTATGATCTTAAGAAGGGCCTGTTGAACGCCCTCTCCCGAAACATCCCTTGTTATGGACGGATTGTGTCCGCTTTTTTTTGCTATCTTATCAATCTCATCTATGTAAACTATACCCCTTTGAGCAGCTTGTACATCATATCCACAGTTTTGCAACAGTCTCACAAGCACATTCTCCACATCCTCACCTACATAACCAGCCTCCGTAAGACTTGTAGCATCTGCTATGGCGAAGGGTACATTTAATATCTTTGCAAGGGTTCTCGCAAGAAGGGTTTTACCAGAGCCAGTTGGACCTATGAGGAGTATGTTGCTTTTTTCAACCTCAACATCATCCATGGAAAGATTACTTTCCTTTGCTTTTATCCTCTTGTAGTGATTATAAACAGCAACAGACAAGATCTTTTTTGCCCTTTCCTGAGAGATTACATACTCATCAAGAATACTCTTAATCTTTTCCGGAGAGGGAAGATTGAAACTACTGTAATCTTCTGTTGCCTTTCTGTGTTCCCTTATTATTGAATTGCAAGCATCAACACAGGAATCACATATATAACAGGATTCGTTTGGTCCCGCTATAAGGACAGTAACCTCATTCTGATCCCTTCCGCAGAAGGAACACTTATTTTTTATACTCATGATCTCTTCTCTATAACTTTATCAACTATACCGTATTCCTGAGCTTCCTTTGCGGACATAAAGTAGTCCCTTTCAACATCTTTTTCAATCTTATCCAAAGGTTGTCCAGTATGCTTAGATAGTATCTCATTTAGCATCTTCTTTATCCTTTTTATCTCTTCCGCATGGATTATTATATCTGTTGCCTGTCCCTGAATGCCCCCTATGGGTTGGTGGATCATTATTCTGGAATGGGGCAGGGCATATCTTTTACCTTTTGTACCCGCTGCAAGAAGAACCGCACCCATGGATGCAGCTTGACCCACACATATTGTAACAACATCCGGTTTTATATATTGCATGGTATCGTAAATTGCCATACCTGCTGTAACAGAACCGCCGGGCGTGTTAATGTAAAGATATATATCCTTTTCTGGATCTTCTGATTCAAGGAATAGAAGCTGGGCAACCGTCAGATTTGCTATATGATCGTCTATTGGGAATCCGAGAAGTACTATTCTATCCTTTAAGAGCCTTGAGTATATGTCATAAGCCCTTTCACCCCTCGGTGTCTGTTCTATAACTATTGGTACAAGCTGATCAATTATTTCCTTCATCTTCCGCTTTCACCTCCTCTTCTTTTTCCTTTTCCTTTTCCTTAATTACAGCTTTCTCCACTATCATTCTTAAAGCTTTCTTCCTCCTTGCGTCACCTATAACAACATCAACCATTCCTTCCTTTTCAAAATATTCCTTTATCTCATCAACGGATTTACCGCTTTCTTCTGCTATTTCCTTATACTCCCTTTCAACCTCCTCATCTGTAACCTCTATCCCCTTTTCATCCGCATACTTATCAAGTATATACCTCAGCTTTATATTGTATTCGGCGGTCGGTTTAAGTGATTCAGCGAGATTCTTGTAATCAAGATATTTCGGATCTATACCGTAAGTTGAAAGCTCATTTA
>WFPJ01000060.1 GCA_015487615.1 Aquificales bacterium
ACTCAGTGTAAAATAAGGTGTGGGATCAACAATTATATTAACCGTTCCCGTATCACTTCCTCCCCTTCCGTCTTCCACCGTTAGTTTTGCAGTGTAGTTGCCCTCCGATGTGTATGTGTGTTGTTGGGAATTGTTGTTTGCACAATCATTTATGGTGTAATCATTTATACCGTCATTGTCTATGTCAAGATAGCATACAAGGGGATCTCCGTCCGCATCGGAAACATCCCACGAAAAGGTAACCGTTAGAGGGGCATACCCGGATGAAGGATTTGCATTAAACGTATTTATAACAGGTGGGGTGTTCGGCGGATTGTATTCATCCGCCCCTATATCAACAACACCCCCTATTATCCTTATCTCACCATCCATATCTACAGAGGGAAGGGCGGGCGCATTGTTATCACCCGCATCAACGCAGGGTGAAGCAGGTTGTATATGAAGATCACCGCCCCCTGCATTAACAAACATAGGATTACTTGTTATATTGTTACCGTGTGTATAGTTATTCGTAACCGTTATAACAAGATCTTCAGAGCTTGCAGTATTAAGATCACTGTTTGCTCCCAGATTATTGTTAAACAACTCAACCGTAGCACCAGTACCATTATTATCACCGTCCGAATTAATGAACAAATCATCACCATCATTACCTCCCCCGTTTGCCATATTTCCCCAGATTATGTTGTTGTATAACCTTGAGGTTATTCCATCAAGCATTGCAAATATATAAACACCCCCACCGTTCGTGGTAGCTGTGTTGTTGTATAAAGTATTGTTTGTGAGAATTACTGTACTTACATAGTTGCGCCCTATATATATCCCACCGCCCATATAGCCTGAATTACTCATGAATATGTTGTTTGAAAAAGTTATGGTGGAAGAATAATCCGGAGGTATGTAAACACCCCCTCCATTGCTGTTTGATGATGTGTTGTTTTTAAATGTGTTTCCTGTAAGTGTTATTTGCCCGCCCCTTATGTAAAGACCTCCGCCGTCCGTATTGGCTGAGTTTGTATCAAATATATTATTCTGAAGGGTATGAGATGATATTCCGCCTCCGGAAATGAAAGCTCCTCCTCCGTTCCAAGAAGAAGAGTTATTGGAAAAGGTATTTCCGTTCAAATTTGTTGAACCTGCACCAGCCGACAGATAGGCTCCTCCACCATTGGAACTTGCGGAGTTGTTAGAGAAAGAGTTACCACTCAGGGTTATCATACCTCTGAAGGTTTCTATATAAACACCTCCACCGTTGCTTCCCTGATTGGATGTAAATTCACAATTTTCAACATTCACATTTGCTAAACCCGTCTTTATAAACAGGGCACCCCCGTTACCGGATATATTACCGCCCGTAAAAATGACATTTTGTATTGTTATATCCGCACCTCCATCTTTGTCTCTATCGTTGTTACTATCATTATTTATGTTCAATATCTGAACAGCATTGTTTCCGTTAAGTATGGGTTTATTATTCGTATCTTGTGCGGATATGGTGAGCTTACCATCTCCGTCCGGCGTTGTATAAGTTAAAGTGGAGCTTATGTTGTATGTGCCTGGAAGAAGATATATAACCGAATCTGTACCGTCAGCTTGGGCATTGGTCAAGGCGGTTTGGAAATCACAAGCGTTTGCGGGTGACGAGCAATCCCCGGTGCCTTGAGGTGTGGGTGCAACATAATAGGTTGAAGCTAATGTACTACACACACAGGCAAATGTCAGAATAACATATCTATTCAACCCCATGCGCTCCCCTACTATAAGCTAAATTAATAGAATGAATAACCTAATATTAAATATATTTCCTTTTAAGAGATTCACAAGCTCAAGTATCAAATATCCTTACTATGTTGTAGTAGGTATCCCTTTGGGCGGGAATAAATCCAGCCTCCCTGATTGCATTTATTATCTCTTCTACCTTGGGTATCTTAACCTTAAAATTTGTTGAGGAGATAACATTCTCTTCTATCATAACACTGCCCATATCATTGGCACCGTAATGAAGCCCTATCTGTCCTATTCTCATTGTCTGAGTAACATGAGAAGTTTGTATATTGTCTATATTGTCAAGGTAAATGCGTGATAGGGCGAGAACCTTAAGGTAATATACACTGCCTGCGGTTTCAACATGATCCATAGCGGTGTTCCCCTTTTGAAAGGTCCACGGTATAAAAGCTGTAAAGCCACCCGTTTCATCCTGTATCCTTCTTATCCTTTCAAGGTGTTCAACGATATGTTCAATCCTTTCCACATGGCCGAACATCATAGTAGCGGTGGTTTTCATACCGAGGGCATGAGCAGTTCTGTGTACTTCTTCCCATTCTTCAACAGTACATTTACCCGGACTTATCTCTTTCCTCACTTCCGGGGAAAGGATTTCCGCTCCTCCCCCGGGTACAGACATAAGACCTGCCCTTTTAAGTCTTTCAAGAACTTCTTTTATACTTAATCTTTCCTTCTTGGCAATGAATACTATCTCCGGAGCGGAAAAGCAGTGTATCTGGACCTGGGGAAAATTCTCTTTTATAGAGGAAATCATCTCTTCATAAAAGGAAAGTGGAAGATCGGGATTTATTCCACCTTGCATTAATAAAGTTGTTCCTCCCCAACTAACAAGTTCTTCCACCTTCTTAAGGATTTCATCAATACTCAATATGTATGTATCCTCATCTCCCTTCTTTCTGTAAAAGGCACAAAACTTACAACCGGATATACATATATTTGTGTAGTTTACATTCCTGTCTATTACAAAGGTTACTATGTTATCGGGATGCTTTGCCTTTCTTATCTCATTGGCTAAAAAACCAAGAGTATTTAGGTCACTATTGTTAAACAGGTCTATGGCTTCATCGGGGGATATCCTTTTACTTATTTTTAACATTATGTTAATAAATTTTATCAGCTACTGTGTAGTAAAATATGAGCCCGATTATGGGTAAGGCAATTTCAAAATCGTGGCTTATTTTTATTGCATTTTCTCTTTATACTTAAAAAAGTAAATTAAGGGCTATGGGTAGATTATATCTATTTTTACTATCGTTAATGGCTTTCTTATGGGCTGGGGAACTTAAAGTATATTTTTTAGATGTGGGAGAGGGTGAATCTATTTTTATAGAAACCCCAGAGGGTAAAAAGGTGCTTATTGATGCGGGTAATATTATAACGGGATACAGGGTTTATCAATTCTTAAAAAAAGAGGGTATTGGAGAAATAGATCTGCTTATAGTTACGCATCCTCATCCCGATCACATGGGCGGGGTGTTTCTTCTCCTGCAAGCTATTAAGGTTAAAAGATGGTGCGATAACGGTCAGCCAATTAATATAGATAACAGCGATCTGTACAGATGGTATAAGGAAATTTTCAGAATAGGTAATTATTGTGTACTTAAGGGCGGAGATATCTTAAAAATGGGTAGTGTTGAATTTTATATACTGAACCCTTTTGCCTATGAGGGAGATTGGAACACAAATTCCCTTGTTATAAAATTGATATACAAGAAGATTTCCTTCCTTTTCACCGGTGATGCAAACATAAAAACGGAGAAAAAACTGATAGAAAGGTACGGAGAAAATTTAAAATCAGATATTTTAAAGGTAGGTCATCACGGCGCTTCCGATTCCACATCCGAGGAGTTTTTAAATATGGTTAGACCTTCCTACGCTGTTATATCAATTGATAGGAATAATATAAGAGGATATCCTTCACAGAAGACACTTAAACTTTTAGAAGATATGAAGATAAAAACTTATATAACCTATAGGGACGGAACGGTTCTATTTGTTTACGACGGAGAAAAGCTGGAAGTATTTAGAAGGTTGTATAATTTTTAAATACATAGGAGGTGAAGATTGAAAGAGGACAAAAGATTATTATATGAAGGTAAAAGGGATGAAAGGGAATATTTTTACACTGATGATGAGATTGATCTTTATGAAATATTCCTTATATTGAAAAAGCATATAAGGTTAATAGGCTTTATTGTTCTTCTTGCCACTACTCTTTCCGTTGCTTATGTCATTTTTGCTACTCCTACCTACAAATCAAGTTTCATAGTGAGAATGCCTTCGGTAGGAGGTGATAAATATATATTTTCGGTGGAAGAGGCGAAAACCAACATAGACAATTTGAACACATTTTTGGAGCAAAAAAGATATGAAGAACTCGCAGGATTGCTTAACCTAAACCTATCGGATGTAAAGCTTGTAAAAAGTATAAACCCTTCCGTAAAAAGGGGTAAAGAACATTTTCTTGAGGTATCCTTGATCGTTTACAATCCGGCCATAATTGAAAAGTTTAAAAATGCTATAGTTGACTATCTTAACAAAAATCCATTTGTGCAAGAGAGGATAAATATGGAAAGGATGAAGCTGTTTAATCTTAAGAAGGAAATAGAAGCCAAGATCAAAAGTATGGACAGTATGAGGAGGGTGCTTGAAAAGAATTTAAAGGAAGGGAAGGTAAAGGATTACGGATTCAACCCCCTTGAGATGGAAAAGATCATAATGGATTTGAAGGTTAGATTAGAAGATACAAAGACAAGGCTTGCAACACTTAAAGGCTTTGAAGTTGCTGTTGAACCAGTTATACCTACAAGACCTCACAGTCCGAAAGCTTTGCTTATAATAGGTGTTTCACTAATATCTTCCATATTATTAGCTATATTTATAGCCTTATTTGTTGAGTGGTATAAGAATGCAAAAAAGAGACATAAAGAAGTATTTTCTGAGTGATATAAGTCATACATTGAGTTTTGAGTAAAGAGTATCTTAAGAAAGCAAAATAAAAGGAGGTTTTGATATGGTTTTTAAAGTTACGGAAAAGGCGGTTGAAGAAATTAAGAGGATTGCAAAAGAAAACAACATTGATAACGCCATTCTTAGAATCAGAGTTGTACCAGGCGGATGTTCTGGATTTCAGTATGCCATGGGATTTGATGATACTGTGGAAGAGACAGACAATGTATTTGAATATGACAATATAAAGGTGGTTATAGATCAATTCTCTATGCCTTATGTTAACGGTGCGGAGCTTGACTTCGTTGTTGATTTTATGGGTGGAGGATTTACCATAAGAAATCCTAATGTTACTGGTTCATGCGGATGCGGTAATTCGTTCTCCTGCTAAAATTAATTTCCACGAAGGGCGGATCAACAGAATCAACCCTTATAAAGGGGCTGAAGGGAACATAAACTTCTACTTCAGCCCTTTTGTTCCCTTCTTTTATTTTTCGCGCATCTACAAAGGCTCTTATCTCGGAAATTACACTTGCTTTATTCAATCTTTCTATCAGGTTCAATTTTATTTTTACCTTTGAGGGTCTAACAACATAGCTGTAATCTCCTTTCATGTTTATTACCTTTACTTCTCTCTCTATGGTGATATCGGTCCTGTTTCCCAAATTCACTATTGCCCACAATATTACTGCTATAAAAAGGGATATTATCTTATACTTCCAATCCTTATAAAAGATATATTCAATCCTTTTCATGCTTTACTCCGAGTTCCTTCATCAGTATATCCCTCAGTATCTCAGGATCAAGATTTCTTTCAAGATTTCCGTCCTTCGCTACGGATATCTCCCCTGTCTCCTCGGAAACAACGATGGCTATTGCATCACTTTCTTCTGTTATACCTATCGCAGCCCTGTGTCTTGTGCCGTACTTCTTCGGCAGTTCAACATGTCTTGATAAAGGAAGGACACAAGAAGCGTAAATAACCCTATCATTCCTTATAACGACAGCACCATCGTGGAGAGGTGTCATAGGATAAAAGATGGTTATAAGAAGTTCAACGGTTACCTGAGCGTCTATATTTACACAACCTTCCACAATATTATCAAGGGATGTGTTTCTTTCTATTACAATTAAAGCACCTATCTGTCTTTCCGACATGAATCTGCACGCTCTTACTATCTTATCTATAAGCATCTCCTCTGAGGTAAAAATTCTCAGCATTTTAGTTTGCTCGCTTATTCTTGCAAGGGCTTTCCTTATTTCAGGTTGGAAAATAACTACTATTGAAAATAAACCTACAGTCCACAGTTTTTCAAATATCCATGATAGGGTATTAAATTGAAGGACTTCCGCAAGAAGCCAAAATAACCCTATTAGCATTAAACCTTGAAGTATTTGGAGACCCCTTGTAACAACAAGAAAGTAGATTATCCCGTAGATAAAAAGGGCTACCGCAAGTATATCAAAAAGATCTCTTATAGTAAAAATCTGCAAAAACTCAGTCATTGCGGAAAGTCCTTATAGCATCAACAAGGGCTATAGCTTCCCTTGTTTCTTTTACATCGTGTGTTCTTATGATGTTTGCACCCTTTAAAACCGCTACAGCGGTTGCACCTATTGTACCATAAAGTCTTTCTTTAGGTGGGTATTCTTTATCAGCAAGCAACAACTCAAGAACTATTCCTATAAAAGATTTTCTTGAAATGCCAACAAGTATGGGCTTCCCTAATATTTTGAGCTCATCAAGCCTCTTTATTATTTCCAGATTATCCTCGGGATTTTTGCCGAATCCTATGCCCGGATCTATTATTATATTTTCCTCGTTCCTATAACCATTCTCCTTCAATTTATATATCTTGTCTTCCAACCACTCTTTTATCTCCCAGACAACATCTTCATAAAAAATGGGTTCGCTCTTCCAGGTTTCCGGCTTACCTTTTATGTGATTTATAATGTAGGGACACCTGTATTTTGCAACAACCTTGTACATATTAGGATCAAAGGTTCCCCCGCTTATATCGTTTATAATATCAGCTCCTTCCTCAAGGCATGCTTCGGCAACAGATGACTTATATGTATCAACAGATATCCATACATCTTGAAATCTTTTTCTTATTTCTCTGAGTACGGGTATAACCCTTCTTATTTCTTCATCTGCGGAGATCCTCTCCGAGCCCGGTCTTGTTGATTCTCCACCTATGTCAATGATATCCGCCCCCTCTTCTAGAAGCCTTTCCGCCCTCCTTAGGGCATTTTCAGGTTTAAGATACATCCCGCCATCATAGAAGGAATCAGGCGTTACATTCAGTATGCCCATTATTGCGGTCTTCAAACCGAGGTTAAGTATCTTCTTGTTATGGACAATCTTGAAGTATTTTCTGCCATATCTTACCAAGGATTCCAATATGGACAATGCAAGGTTTTTACCTTCCCTCTCTTTGGCAAGCGAACCGCAAAAATCCTTTATCTGTGATTCAAGTCCGAATATCGCGTATCTACCCTTTTCAGAGAAAATTCTCACACCTGCATTTCTTCCACTACGGAAAATAATGTCTGGCGGTACAGACTCATCTTTAAAATATATACAGTGATAAATACCTTCTCCCGATCTCTCCTCTGCCTCTTTAAAGAATATCCCTATTTTCTCCTTAAGGAATCTGTAAACTTCCTCTCTGTCGTAAAAATGCTTTATGATCATATCTTTATTAATGATTCTCCGAAGGCCTTTACATAGAGATCGCCTGCAAGTCTGCCTACTGGTCTTAATTTATCGTAATCAACCTTGAATGCTTCATCTATTATTCCGCTTTCAATGTGAAAACATAAAGCCTCTCCAAAAAGAACATGCATATCGTAAATTTTTTTATACTCAAGAAGCTCACACTCAATATTTACTGGTGATTCCTTTATTAAAGGTGCCTTTATATCAGATCCCTCCTCAGGTGTGAGACCTGCTTCCTTAAACTCATCAACATGTGAGGGAAATTCTTCTCCCGTTTTTTTCATAGGGAGTAAAAGCTTCTCTGTAACTAGATTAACTGCAAATACTTCCGTCTCAAGGATGTTTTTAACTGTATCTTTCATGCTCCCGTCATCCCTGTCACTTGCGGAAATGATAAAAACTGGGGGTTCATCGCACACCGCATTAAAGAAGCTAAAGGGGGCTATGTTATATACACCTTCTTTGCTTATCGTAGAAATCCACCCTATTGGTCTCGGCACAATAAGACCCAGCACTAATTTATATAAAAGATCCCCGTTTATTTGCTTTACATGGTAGCTTCTTTTCACAATAAAAGATTATACTGATAAAATAGTGTTGTAATGGAAAAATATATACCCTTCGCAAGAAAATACAGACCTAAGTTCTTTAAAGAGGTTATCGGTCAAGAGGTACCGGTAAGGATACTAAAGAATGCAGTAAAACTCAACAAAATTTCCCATGCTTATATGTTCTCCGGTCCCAGGGGGGTAGGCAAGACTACGGTTGCAAGGATACTTGCAAAGGCTGTTAACTGTTTGAATCCATCAGAAGGAGAACCGTGCGGTGTTTGTGAGAATTGTTCCCTTATAGATAGGGGTGTATTCCCTGATCTTATTGAAATTGACGCAGCATCCAACAGGGGTATAGATGATATAAGGAACTTGAGGGAATCGGTTAATTACACTCCCATGAAAGGTAAGTTTAAGATATATATCCTTGACGAAGCACACATGCTAACCAAGGAAGCGTTTAATGCCCTTTTGAAGACCTTGGAAGAGCCTCCACCTTCAACCATATTTGTACTATGCACTACCGAAGCGGATAAGATTCCCCCCACCATAGCCTCGCGCTGTCAAAGACTTATGTTTTCAAGGGTTAAAAAGGAGGAGATAATTAGCTACCTTGAAATGATTTCTAGGAAAGAAGGAATTGATTTTGAAAGGGAAGCCCTTGAGGAAATAGCCATAGCCTCCGACGGATGTTTAAGGGACGCAGCTTCCTTACTTGATCAGGCTTCATCCTTTGGTGAAAACAGAGTAACAAGGGAAGGATTGGAAAGCCTGCTGGGTATTCTCAGTATGGGAAAAACGCGGGAATTTCTTACCCTAATAATTGAGGGGAACATTCAAAGATCACTTGAGCTTTTGAAGGATTATTATTTAAGGGGGATAAACCTTATAAGATTGTGGGAGAATATGACCGCTGAGGTGAGGAATATTATCCTTTCAAAAACACTTGATGAACCTGAGAAAATTATTGAACATTATGACGAGTTTTACCAAAGATTCAACGACAAACCCGTTGAAGCCTTTCTCTATCTTGAAAATATATTCACAAGGGCTTTGATGGAAACAAGATATAAGGGTGCATTTGATGCATTCAGGATGGCTATAATTAAAGCAACTATAGTGAAGGAAATTGTTCCCTTATCAAAGGTGATTTCTGGTAAGGCTATTGTGTCCGCATCTTCCGAGGAGAAATCAGAGAAGGATGAGGCTATTGAGAAGTTGATAGGTGAACTTGAAGCAAAGAAGGAAGGAGAAAAAATAATTTATGAAATAGAAGAGAATATATACAAAGCTTTTGAGGATAAACTTGAGGAGTACAAGAAGAAAAAAGGTAATGTAGAATTCAGAATAAAGGAGAAGGATAAAAAAAAAGGGAACAGAAGTACAGCGACGCTGTTTTGAAAATGTTGGATTTATTTGAAGCCAAGGTGGTGAGATATGAGAAAAGAGATAAAAACAAAGATACTGGTGGTAAAAATGGATAAGGAAAGAATAGGTTTGTTTAATTCCCTTGTGGATGGTGCGGGCAGACTTGGTATATGTAGGACAAGGAGTAACACTGAAGGAATAGTTGATATAATTTCTACACCAGATACATTTGAGGAGCTAAAGTCAGTTGTAATGCGGATATCCACATTTCTGGGAGGTATTGAAATCATAAATGAATTAGATTGGGAAAATAATGAGGATATGTGGAGGTGATAATGAGTATGGTAAAGGAACTTTTGAGAGAAAAAGGGGGGTTTATAATAAAGCAAATGCTTGAAGGCGGAGGAGAATTTGCTGATATATTCTATGAGAAGTCAAGAACTACAAAAATAAAGTATGAGGATAGAAAGGTTGATAATGTAAGCCACAGTATACAAGAAGGTGTAGGTCTTAGGCTTATAAAGGATGGTAAAACCTACTATGGTTACACAAATGATATAACCTTGGAAAATCTTCTTAAGATAGCCAAGTCCCTTGCAAGGAGCAACGGAGATGGTTATGTTCTTGCCCTCGGTAAAAGATATATAAAGGGTAATACGGAGGTGAGGATTGATCCGGATGAAGTTGATATTTCATACAGGATTGAAATTCTTAAAAGGGCTGAAGATAAAGCAAGAAGTTACGGTGATAAGATAAAACAGGTTACTTCCGTGCTTGTAGATAAAACGCGGGAAATTTTTATAATGAACAATCTAGGTGAAACAGCGGAGGATGTACAAAAAAGGGTTGTCTTTTTTGTTGATGTTGTATCGTCCGACGGTAATATAATGCAGAGGGGTTATGAATCAATAGGAGGGTTGAAGGGATTTGAAATCTTTGAAAGCACACCTCCCGAATATGTGGCAGGTAAGGCTGCGGAAAGGGCACTGCTCGGCTTGAAGGCTAAACCTGCTGTTGCAGGCAAGTTTACCGTTGTAATGTCTTCGGAGGCGGGAGGAACAATGATTCATGAAGCTGTGGGACACGGTCTTGAGGCAGATCTTGTTCAGCAGGGTCTTTCTGTTTACGCAGGAAAGCTGGGTAAGAAGGTAGCATCAGAACTTGTAACAGTTATAGACGATGCTACAATTTCTGGTTACAACGGATCTTTTACTGTAGACGATGAAGGTGTACCTGCTCAGCGTAAGGTACTTATAAAGGACGGCATTTTGGAAGGTTATATGTACGATAGATTGAGGGCAATGAAAGACGGGGTAAGCTCAACGGGTAACGGCAGAAGGCAAAGTTATGCACATATACCTATAGTAAGGATGACAAACACATTTATAGCACCAGGCAAGGATGAAGGTGAGGATATAATCAGGGATACAAAGAAGGGGGTTTATGTGGTAAAGATGGGCGGAGGTGAGGTAAATACGGTAACGGGAGACTTTGTGTTTGAAATAATGGAAGGATACCTTATAGAGAACGGAGAAATTACATACCCTATAAGGGGTGCAACGCTTATAGGGAATGGTCCCAAAGCACTTCAAGATATAGATGCTGTAGGTAAAGAAGTAGGATGGGCAATAGGTACATGTGGTAAGAACGGACAAGGAGTTCCAGTCAGTGACGGACAGCCTATCATAAGAATGGGTAATCTAATTCTGGGAGGTTCGCAGGTTAATTAGAAACAAGCTCTGTCCCTATACCTTCTCTTGTAAATATTTCAAGGAGTAGGGAATGTTCAACTCTACCATCAATAATATGGACCTTTTTGACTCCGTTATTAACCGCCTTAAGGGCAAACTTAACCTTCGGTATCATTCCCCCTTTAACCACTCCTTTTTTTATCAAAAGTTGTGCATCCCTCTCAGTTATTGAAGATATAATATTTCCCCTTTCATCTTTGACTCCTTCTGTATCCGTCAAAAATATAAGCTTTTCTGCCTTCATACTTATAGCTATCTCACTGGCTACAAGATCCGCGTTTATATTGTATGCTTCTCCTTTCTCTCCTACGCCTACAGGTGCTATAACAGGTATGTAATTTTTTTCCGTTATAGAATTTAACAGATCTATATTTATACTTACCACCTCTCCCACATACCCTATATCTTCCTCAATTTCAATCCCTATATCCTTAAGAAAATCTTCTTTCATTTTCCTTGCCTTTATAAGTCTGCCGTCCCTCCCTGACAACCCAACCGCATATATGTTTTCACCGCTGTGTTTATTTATAAGTGCAACTATATCCTTATTTATATCACCAGACAAAACCATCTCCACCACGTGCATTGTCTTCTCATCTGTTTTTCTTATACCTCCTACAAACTTTTGTTCCATACCGAGTCTTGAAAGCATCTCATTTATCTGAGGTCCTCCTCCGTGTACAACGATAACATTTATTCCCACATATTTGAGCAGTACAACATCTTTTGCAAAGCTTTCTCTTAAATGTTCATCTTTCATGGCGGATCCGCCGTACTTTATGACAAATGTTTTACCGTGGAAATACTTTATATAAGGAAGGGCTTCCTGAAGTATCTTAGCTTTAACTATCAGATCCTTTATGTTATGCACTGACATAAATTCTTTTTAATTCTTCCCTTATTGCATTAAGCACCTTTTCAAGTGCTTCCTCATAGGAGGATGCCTTTATCTTACAACCTGCAGCATACTTATGTCCTCCGCCACCGAGGGACGATGCTATATTAGCAACATTGGCTTTCGTCTTGCTCCTGAGTGAAACCTTCCATACCTGTTCATCAGGTTTTTCAATTATTGCAAAGGCTACCTCAACACTTTCAATGAATCTTGGAAAGTTTACAAGACCTTCACTGTCCGTATAAGTTGTATTCGTTTCTTTAAAGAATCTGTCAAACAGGGTTATCCCTGCTACCAGACCGTCTTCGTAAAGTGTAAGGGTTTCAAGAGCTTTTGCAATAAGCTTCATCTTATTAAAGGATTCTCTTTCGCTGAACATCCTGTAAACAAAGTTAGGATCCGCACCGTAGTGAACAAGTTTTTTAGCAAGGTCAAAGGCATACTCATTAGTGTTTGTGTATTTAAAGAAGCCTGTATCGGTGGCAAGCCCTGTATATATGCATGTTGCTATATCCTTATCTATTGCACTTTCATCCCAATTGGCAATTATTTCATAAACTATGGCTGTGGTTGAAGGAGCAGTTGTATCTATATAATCGTAAGGACCGTAATACTCTCCTCCGAGATGGTGATCAATCCTTATCTTTCTTAGAACCTTTATCTCTGTTCCTATTCTACTGAAATCCGCAGAATCTACTATAATACCCGTGTCGTAAACCTTACCGTTGGGTATCTTTATAACTTCATCAATATGAGGCAGGAAATCAAGAAAATGGGGAACACTATCTTTGCAACCTATATAAACCTCTTTACCCTTTTTCTTCAAAAACAGATACAGTGCAAGGGCACTACCGAAGGCGTCTCCATCCGGATTTTCATGAGGTAATATTATTATAGAACCCTTATGTTCCTTCAAATAATCAACTATAGGGACTCCTTCAACCTTCATCTTTTTCCTCCGTAAAGGATAATTTATTTCTTTTGCAAATAATTTTCAATTGGAGAACACTCCCATTTCTTTTAGCACCCCAGCACACCGTTTACACACATCCCCTTTGAATTCATCCTCCTTAAAATACACCCAGCACCTTGGACATTTCTTACCTTCCGCCCTATCCACACCTATTTTAATACCTTCCTCCTCCAAAAATATGTTACCACCATCTTCAAAACTGACCTGGCTCACGGTGAGGAAGAAATTTATATAATCTTTATATTTTTGGGCGACATCTGTAATATTACCGTCTCCGCTTATAAAAACCTTGGCTTCATAAGGATGTTTTATAAATCCTTGTCTTCTCGCTTCCTCCAAGGCCTTCATAACATGTTCTCTCAGTTTTAGCAAAATATCATAATCCTTTTCAATATCCTCATTTATAGGTGCAAGTTTTTTCACTTCTAAATTAGCCAGAAATACACTTTCCGGAAGAGTTTTGTCAATTTCCCTAAGATGTTCCCATACCTCTTCACAGGTAAAACTGAGGATAGGAGATAGTAAAACAGTGGTTACCAAGAGTATATTATAGAGTGCTGTTTGGCTTGACCTTCTTTCAAAGGAGTCAGGTTTATAAACATACAGGCGATCCTTTACTACATCAAAGTATATGGAAGATAGATCCTTTGATGCAAAGTTTCTCATAGTGTGGTAAACAAGATGAAACCTATAATTCTCGTATCCGCTTATAACTTCGTTGATTACTCTTCCGAGCCTTGAAAGTATCCACTTATCAAAGTGAAACATTTCATCGTAGGGCACACTATGGGAAGAGGGATCAAAGTCGTAGAGATTTGAAAGCATGAACCTCATGGTGTTTCTTATTTTCCTGTAGTCTTCAACTATCATCTTAATGATGTTTTGACCTATTTTTATATCCTCCGTATAATCTTCCGACACGACCCAAAGCCTGAGTATATCAGCCCCGTATTGATTTATAATCTCCTGAGGAGATATCACATTGCCTTCAGATTTTGACATCTTTTTGCCTTCTTCATCAACTACAAAACCGTGAGTAAGTACCGCTTTATATGGAGCTTCTCCGTAAGATCCGACAGACTCAAGGAGGGAAGCCTGGAACCATCCCCTGTGCTGGTCTGAACCTTCCAAATACAGATCCGCTTTTTTTATACCGAGAGGTCTTATAACACCAGCATGAGAACACCCGGAATCAAACCATACATCAAGTATATCCTCTTCCTTTCTAAATTTATTTCCACCGCACTTGGGACATGTATAACCCTTAGGAAGCAACTCTTCTGTCTCAGCTTTGAACCATATATCCGCCCCTTCTGGATGGTTCTCAACGATGTCTGCTATATGTTCAAATACATCTTCATCCGCTACAACGGTTCCACAATTTTCACAGTAAAAAACTGTAATAGGAACTCCCCAATACCTTTGTCTTGATATACACCAATCGGGTCTTTGTTCAACCATGCTTTTTATTCTGTTTTTACCATAACGTGGTATCCACTTTACCCTTTCTATCTCCTCAAGGGCTTTTTCTCTCAAGGTTTTACCGTTAATTTCTGATTCCATCCTTATAAACCACTGAGGTGTAGCCCTGAATATCACGGGATTTTTACATCTCCAACAGTGGGGATAAGAGTGGGTTATCTTCTCTTCAAATAAAAGCAGATTTTTCTCTTTTAGCTTTTCTATTATCAGCTCATTTGCCTTAAATATGTTTATACCTCTGAGGAAAGATGGAGCCTCATCTGTAAATTTGCCTTCATCATCAACAGGAGAAAAGGGTTCAAGCCCATATCTCTGGCCCACTGTATAGTCCTCTATACCGTGACCAGGAGCCATGTGTACAAGACCAGTTCCCGAAGTAAGGGTTACAAATTCGGAAGGATAAACAACTCCTGTTCTATCTATAAAGGGATGTTCATATTCAAGATCAACAAGATCTCTACCTTTAACTGTTTTAATAATTTCACCATTAATGCCAGTTTTCTCCTTGACCGCTTCAAGAAGTTCCCTGGCTATAATTAAGATTTCCCCGTTGTCAGTTCTTAAGAAAGAGTATTCATAATCTTCTCCGATCATAACACCAAGGTTTGCGGGTAAGGTCCACGGTGTTGTGGTCCATATTACAAGGAAAGTATTATCTTGATCCTTGAGAGGGAATTTCACATATATACTCGGATCCGTTTTTTCCTTATACTCAACCTCCGCTTCCGCTTCCGCTGTTTTATCATATATACACCAGTAAACAGGTTTCTTGCTCCTTACTACTAAGTTTTTCTTAAAAAACTTTCCCAGCTCCTTTATCTCAATGGCCTGATACTTGGGATCCATAGTTATATAAGGATTATCCCAATCCCCCAAAATACCCATCCTTATGAATTCTTCTTTCTGTATTTCAACAAATTTCTTCGCATACTCCCTACACATCCTCCTGAAGGCGACCTTTCCTATGTCTTCTTTTCTCTTATTCTCTTTCTTCAAATTTCTTTCAACTTGTTGTTCTATAGGTAAGCCGTGACAGTCCCAACCAGGTATGTAATTGATCCTTTTTCCTTTTATAAGGTTAAACTTGTTTATTATATCCTTTAAGACTTTATTAAGGGCGTGTCCCATGTGAATGTGGCCGTTTGCATAGGGTGGCCCATCATGTAATATAAAAATCTCTTTTTTTGAAAATTCATGCTGGATTTTTTTGTATAAATTTGTCCATTTTGTTAGAATCATAGTTTCCCTTTGAGGAAGATTTGCTTTCATGGGAAAACTGGTTCTAGGAAGATTAAGAGTGTTCTTATAATCCATTAACAACAACCTCCTGGATCTATCATAATTGATATTCAATTATAAAACAAAGAAAAAGCTTGCATTTTAATAAAAAATACTGTATTATTCAATAACTGTAATACTTTTTGGGAGGGCATGTGCCATGACGAAAGCTGAACTCGTTTCCGCCATAGCCAAAGGGGCAGGCATCACCAAAAAGCAGGCTGATGCTGCCCTGAAGTCCGGAGTTTCTGCCATAGCGAGCGCCCTTAAGAAGGGCGAAAGGGTAGCCATACCGGGCCTTGGCATATTCTCTGTTAAAAAGCGTGCAGCTCGTAAAGGAAGGAACCCCAGAACAGGCGATGTCATCCAAATTCCCGCACGCAAAGTTGTAACCTTCAGGCCCGCCAAGGAACTTCGCGATTCCATTAAGTAAGCACCTGTGGGGGGAAATTCCCCCCTCTCTTTATGTATTCTTTTTTAGCTTCCAATCGTATAGGAAATATATTAATCTTATCCGGAAGGGAAGTCAAGCATTATAAGGTTCGGAGAATTCAAAGGAAAGAGGAATTTATCGTATTCTACAACGGCAAGGCATACAAATGTCAATTCTACAAAGAGGAAAAGGGGAATATTCTTGTTAAAATCTTGAAAGAGCTAAAAATTGAGGAAAGCACCTGCACACTACATTTACTTGTAGCTATTCCAGTGGATATAAGGGTAATGGATGATATCTTAAGATTTGCCAATGAAACGGGCTTTTCAACACTTAGACCCCTTATTACCTCAAGGGGCTTTCATAATAGGAATATTATTGAGAGGAAAAGGGAAAGGTGGGTAAATATTGTAAAAGAGTCTTCCAAGCAAGCAGGCAGACCTGTCCCCCTGGAGATATTGGATCCCGTAGATATACAGGCTGTTGAAGTTAAGGGTAAAGGTATAGTTATGGACAGCCACGGTACACCTATGTCACTCAAAGATCTTAAGGATTTTGATGAGTTTACCGTTGCCATAGGTCCAGAAGGAGGCTTTTCCGAAGAAGAGATCAAAATACTGAAGGAAAAGGGATTTACTCCAATCAAGTTGAAACCTTATATCTTCAGGGTTGAAACAGCGGTTGCAGTTATAGGAGGACTGTTATCTAATCTTTCCCTTTTATCTTAATACCGTAACCCTTAATCTTTTTATACAGGTTTGATAAGTCTATACCAAGCTCTTCAGCTGTCCTTTTCATATCGTAGTTGTTTTTTGATAAATGGTACAGGATATATTCCTTCTCAAATTCCTTTTTTGCCTCTTTCAAATTCTTTATCTCAAAGAGATGTTCAACTCTTGCTACATCTCTTCCCGCAGTACTTATGTGTTCTGGCTTTATTTCCTCATCATCAACAAGAATCACAAGCCTTTCAATAAGATTCTTAAGTTCCCTTACATTTCCTTTCCAAGAATGTTTTAGAAACATTTCTTTAACTTTTTCCGAAAGATACTTACGCGGTTTTTTGTACTCCGTGCAGTATTTATCCAGAAAGTGTTGGGCAAGAAGTAATATGTCTTCTCCCCTTTCCCTCAAAGGCGGTAGTTCTATGGTTACTACTGAGATTCTGTAGAACAGATCCTCCCTGAAATTTGAGGTGTTCCTTAAATCCTTGTTTGATGCGGATATAAGCCTTATGTCAACCTCAACCGTTTGAGTACCTCCGAGCCTTGTAAATGTCTTTGTTTCAATAGCCCTAAGCAGTTTAGCCTGAGCCTTCATACTCATATCCCCTATTTCATCAAGGAAGAGGGTACCCTTATCCGCAAGCTCAAATTTTCCTATCTTCCTTGATACTGCCCCCGTAAAAGCACCCCTTTCATAACCGAATAGTTCCGATTCCACAAGATCATCGGGTATGGATGCACAGTTAACATCAACGAAGGGTCCGTTTTTTCTGTTTGAGTAAAGATGTATAAGCCTTGCAACAAGTTCCTTACCGGTACCGCTTTCACCAAGTATAAGTACAGGTGCATCCGTTTTAGCAACAACAGGTATTAATTTTTTGATCTCAAGAATCTTTTTACTGTTGCCTATTAGTTCATACTTTTCCTTCTCCGCATAATCCTTCCTTTTCCTTAAGGTATCCTCATAGGCGTGTTTGATCGTTAACAATATTCTGTCAACAGAAAAAGGTTTTTCTATAAAATCATAAGCTCCCTTTTTTATTGCCTTTACAGCCATATCAACATTGCCATGTCCTGTTATGGTAACTATCGCTGAATAAGGAGACAGACTCTTTACTTTGTCAATAAACTCTATACCATCACCGTCAGGCATCCATACATCAAGAAGAACAACATGAAAGTTTTCATTTTTAAGCTTTTCTTCCGCTTCCTTAAGTGTTGATGCGAAAGAGGACTTAAAATCTTCCTCTTCAAGTATCTCCTTAAGTGAAGCCCTTATACCTTCTTCGTCGTCAACTATAAGTACCCTTCCCGACATAATTTATAAAATACCTTATGATTTAGGATATTGCACCTTACCTACGTATAACTTATACTTCAGGCGATGAAATTCTTAAAGCTTAACAGATCCAAGATACTGGTAAAAGGTAAGGAGCTGAGGATAAAGCTGAAAGGTATGAAGGGAAATAGGGAAGACACTGCCTTTCTAAACGGTATATTAACCAACGACATATTAAATCTTAAGGAAGGACAGTTTAACTACAATCTGATGCTTAAACAAAACGGTGCACCTATTGAGGAGTTTTTTGTCTTTAATATGGGTAACGGTTATCTTCTTGATTCCGATTGTTCCGCTAATAAGATTATTGGATTGCTGAATAAATTAAAACTTTCAATGCGCGTAATCTTTGAAGATGTTACAGAATACAACAATCACTACTTTGTCTGGGGGGAAGGTGCGGAGGAGTTAGTCCGCGGAATGGTGGGTACAGTTCCAAAAGAGGGTACATTTGTAGTTAAAGACAATATTGTGGTAGCTCATAACACTCTGAGGTTAAGGGATGTTGGCTTTGATATTATAGGAAAAATAGAAGAGGAAGATATAAGAGGGGAAAGGGTAACACAAGAAGAATATGAAGATATAAGAATAAAAAGAAGGATTCCTGCTATACATAAGGAGCTAAGAGAGGGCTTTTTGCCCCTTGAGGCAGGTGTTGAAAAGTACGCTATAAGCTTTACTAAGGGATGTTATACTGGACAGGAGGCAATAGCACGGGTTTATTACAAAGGAAGGCTTCCCCGTAAACTTGTACTGCTGAGAACCGAAGGAAAAGTAACAGAAAATGAGGACATATTATGTAACGGTGAAAAAGTAGGCATCATAACTTCCGTAAGTCCTATATCACCCCTTGCGCTTGGTTACATAAATGTTAAAGCCCTTGAAAATGATACTGAATTTCAAGCAAAAGATGCACGTTTATTTGTTTTGTAAAACATTTCAAATTAAATATTGCTTTAACATTGCTTATGCAATAAATATTGGAGTATGAAGAAAGTTCTAAAGATAGAGGATATGACATGTGTCAACTGTGCAAAGGTAATAGAAAAGCATATCTCAAAGGTTGAAGGTGTTGAAAATATAAAGGTGTCCTTTACACTGAAGCAGGCGGAGATAGAGTTTAATGAATTTCTTGTCAGTGAAGAGGAGATAACAAGAGAAATAGAAAAGCTCGGCTACAGGGTAAAGAAAGATTTAAAAAGTAGAATAAGGGAAGAGTATATACTTGTCTTTTGCATCATTGCATCCGCTTATTTTATAGCGGATATGTTTCTGCCCATTCCTGCATCTCCGTATATACAGCTCCTCTTATCAACCTTTGTTCAGATTATAGGCGGTTACGGATTTTACCTCAAAGCCTTCAAGGCACTTAAGGAAAGTGTGGGCAATATGGAAGTCCTTGTATCTGTAGGTACAACGGGTGCCTATATATACAGTATACTTGCTTTCCTTCATATAATTGAAGGTACACCTTTTTTTGAAACGCCCGTTTTCATCATTACCTTTGTGAAACTCGGAAAGTTTATTGAGGAAAAGATAAAAAACAGGGCATTAAAGGATCTGTTTTCCATAGCCCATCTTACGGTTGAGGACTTCAAAGTAATAAGAGACGGGAAGGAAGAATATGTGAATATAAACAATATAAAAAAGGGTGATATTCTGGAGCTGAGAGGCGGGAATCTTTGTCCTGTGGACGGTGTAATAGTTGAAGGTGATGCATACATTAATGAAAGTATAGTAACGGGTGAAGGAATACCGGTTCATAAAAGTAAGGGAGACAAGGTAATTTCTGGTTCCATCTTAGAGGGAGGCAAAATCCTTATAAGTGTTGATAAACCTTTTAAAGAGAGTTATGCCTTTCAGCTATCCAAGGCTGTGGCTTCAACCTTTTCAAAAAAACCTAAAATTCAACGCCTTGTTGATAAGGTATCAACCTACTTCGTAGAAGGTGTTATTCTGTTTTCCTTCTTTACATTTATATTTTGGTTCTTAGTATCAGGTGATATATACAAAAGTATTCAGTTTGCACTCTCAATACTTGTAGTTTCTTGTCCGTGTGCGCTCGGGATAGCCACACCCCTTGCCATAACTTCCGGTGTAAGCAGGGCTCTTAAAAAGGGAATTATCATAAGAGACACTTCTGTATTTGAGAAAATGCCCTTCGTTGACATATTCATATTTGACAAAACGGGAACCCTAACGGAGGGCAAGATGTCTGTTGAAAAGGTTGATGTATTTGATGAAAAAGGGCTTGGGATTGCCCTTTCAATGGAAAGCACATCAAACCACCCTATTGCAAAAGCTATATATGAATTCTGCAAAGAGAGGGTTAAAGATGCACCGACTCTAAGAAACTGTCAAGAAATAAAAGGATTCGGTGTTAAATGTGGAGAGTATATAGCAACAAGTGTTTCAAAGTGGGGCATTGAAAATAAAGACGGTTACATAACCGTCGGTGTAGGAACCGAAGAAAAACCCTTTGTAGTCTTTTATCTTAAGGACAAAATAAGAAAAGAGGCTAAGGAGGTTATCTCTTTTATAAAGGGTAGGGGAATAAAAACGGTGCTTTTAACGGGTGATTCAAGGAAGCAGGCTATGAGGGTGGGGAAGGCATTGGAAATAGATGAAATATACGCTGACAGTAAACCGGAGGACAAACTTAGGATAGTCGAACTTTTTCAGGACAGAGGCTATAAGGTGGCAATGGTGGGTGACGGTATAAATGATGCTCTTGCACTTGCAAAGGCGGATGTTTCAATAGCGGTAGCCGAAGGTGCGGATATAGCTAAAAGGGCGGGTGATGTTATTTTACTTGAAGGGATTAAAACAATCCCTTACCTTATTGCTCATTCAGATAAAACATATGCGAGGATAAAACAGAATCTTATGTGGGCTTTTGTTTATAACGTATTTGCCATTCCCCTTGCTGGTGGTTTTCTCTCATGGGCAGGGCTTGTGATAAAACCCGAAATTGCGGGGATGATGATGGCTTTGTCATCCCTCAGTGTTGTTATAAACTCTATAAGGAAGTGATGTTATAATCCTTACAATCCTATGTTTAAGAAGGCTTGGGAAGGCAGATTTTCTGAGGAAACGGACAAATTTGTTGAAGAATTCACAGAATCCTTAAGCTTTGATAAAAGGCTTGCCCTCTACGACATCATGCAGAACAAAGCCCATGCAAAGGCGTTGTATAGGGCGGGTGTGCTTGAGGAAGAGGAGTTTAAAAGTATCCTAAGAGCTTTGGAAGAAATAGAAAAAGACATAAAGGAGGGAAAGATTAACTGGAAAAAGGAATATGAGGATGTACATATGAATATAGAGGCGGAGCTTATAAATAGGATAGGTAAGGCGGGAGGCAAGATACATACCGCAAGATCAAGAAATGATCAGGTGGCAACGGATGTTAAGCTTTACATAAAAGAAAGTATAAAAGAAATAAAAGACCTTCTAAGAAGGTTGAGAATAGAACTTATTAAGAAGGCGGAGAAATATATAGATGTTGTTATGCCTTCCTACACACACCTCCAGAGGGCTCAACCTATAAGGGCTTCCCTTTACTTTCTAAACTTCAGAGAAGCGTTCTTGTATGATTCCCTTAGATTTTCCAATGCCTATGTGGTATCCGATAATATGCCCCTCGGCTCGGGTGCGGTTAGTGGTATTGATTTCCCTATAGATCGCTATTTTACAGCTGATGAACTTAACTTTTCAAAGATAACAAGGAATTCCATGTATGCTACATCTGACAGAGATTTTATCCTTGATTTTCTTTACGCTTGTGCGGTTACAGGTATGCATCTATCAAGACTTGCAGAAGACCTGATTATATGGGCATCGGAAGAGTTTTCATTTATAAATCTTCCGGACAGATTATGTACTGGAAGTTCAATAATGCCTCAAAAGAAGAATCCGGATGTTCTTGAACTTGTGAGAGGAAAAACAGGAAGGCTTTACGGAAATCTTATTAATTTAATGACGGTTTTAAAGGGTTTACCTTCCGCCTATAACAGGGATTTGCAGGAAGACAAAGAACCACTTTTTGACAGTACCGACACATTAAAAAATTCTATATTTGCTGTAATAAAAATAATTGAAGGAATGGAAATAAATGAGGAAAAGGTCAGCAAAGAAGCAGGCAATCTTCTGCTTATAACCGATGTGGCAAACTACCTTGTAGGTAAAGGTATACCCTTCAGAGAAGCCCATGCGATAGCGGGAAATATAGCTATGTATGTTATAAAGGAGCGTAAAAGACTTGAAGAGCTTTCCCTTGAAGAGTTTCGTAAATTCTCTCAAGCATTTTCCGACGACATATTTGATATCCTCTCTCCTCAAAAAGTTGCTGACAGAAGAATTTCTTTCGGGGGTACATCAAGGGAAAGCATCATAAATTACATAGAGGTAGCAAAAAGAGAGGAAGGAATAAGTTCTTGATACTTCGGAGATAAATCAAATTATGATGAGTATCATATAAAGATACCCCGCAGTTTTCTTAACATATTGATACATCAAGGGTTTAGCTTAAGGTGAAACGGGTACATTGTTTTATGAATATGCTTTTTCGCACCAAATCCTTGATACACAAAGATTTTATGCAAATCGTTGACTCTCAAGCATTTCCCGAAATTCGGATTTAAAATTTCTTATTTCGTGATTGTAAGTTTCTGATATAAAATGATAAAAAATGAAGGGTTGAAATGCCCTAAGAAAATGAAGGGATTGCGACTATTTCAAGTTTTCTCTTGATTGGTTTCACTATCGGAAGTTGAAATGCCCTAAGAAAATGAAGGGATTGCGACAGAAAGGAAGGC
>WFPJ01000061.1 GCA_015487615.1 Aquificales bacterium
CCACTCAGTATTATTGCTTTCATACGAAAAAATTTTACCTAAAATAGATTGTAGTAACCCATTCACCTGCGGAGGTAACCTATGGCTACAAAACTGAAAATAGCCCTCATCAGCAGATGGAATGCTACATGCGGTATATCTTTGCACGCGGAGATGATTGGAAGGGAGTTTATAAGAAGAGGATACCATTTAAAGGTATTTGCACCCACATTGGAGAGTGCGGGTAAGTGGTGGCATCATTTGAGAATAAGAGAGGATGAGGATTTTGTTGAAAGGATTTATGAGGAGATAGATCCTGAGGGAAAGGGGGGATTTTTTGATATAGAAAGGGTTAAAAAATTTGATCCGGATATTATCATAATAGAGTCTTACCAGAGTTTACCTCATCCTTATATTGAAAGGCTCGTTGCGGAACTGCATATACCATCCGTAGTAATACCCCATGAGGGTGATCATTTAAGATATAAGGACCTTTCCATATTTACAAAGTTTGTTGTATTTGATGAAAGGTTTAAAAGGGAACTTATAGGTAACAGGCTTCCGGATGAAAGGGTGGAGATAATACCTTATCCGTGCTATCCGCTGAGGGAACAGAAGAGAAGGTTTGCGGAAGACGGTAGGATAGTTTTTGTTACCTTCGGAAGGCAACCCGCCTTTGAGCTATATCCTTATATAAATGCTCTCAGGGAACTGAGGAAGGAGTATCAAAATATAGTTTATAGGATAATAAGAGCTAATGAGCCTGTTGATATTAAAGAAGACTGGATTGTACAGGAAGTTAAGATCCTTGATCTTGAAGATATAGACAGAATACTTTCGGATTCGGATATACATCTTCTGCCCAAAGCACAAACCAGTAATGTGGTTGTATCTTCCACGCTTTACCAGATTATGGGTCTCCTTTGTATAACGGTAGTTCCCGATACGAGGCATTTTGAGATGCACAAAAGTGATAATACGGTAGTAATTTATGAAAACGAGGATGATCTTATAGAAAAATTAAGAAGGGTTATAGAGGATGAACACTTGAGGGAGAATATAAAGGAGAGCATGAAAAGATATGTTGAAGAAAACAGCGTTGTAAAAATAGCAGACAGATTTGAGGAATTAATAAATTCTGTTCTTGTCAAGGATGTCAAGAAGGTGTTCTAATTCTATCTCTCCTATGCCTATTGTTGAATCCGCAGCGCCGTAGGATATATAAATCTTACCATCGTAAAGATCTGATCCGCAGGGGAATACTACAAAGGGTCTGTCTCCGTAGACTTCGTATATCTCCCTCGGTTCCATTATATAAAAGGGTGTAACCGCGGTGAAAAGACCTTCAGAGTTCATAAGTACCGCAAAGACTCTGTAGGTCCTGAGTTCCTTGCCTTCTCCGTGTATAAAAACAAGATACTCGTCCTCTCCCACTTTAATGGGGGGTGTAGCCCACCCCACTTTTATCTCAAATTCCGCAGGTTCTAAGGCTGTGACATTTTCACCTATGATTATTTCCTTGAAAGTATCAGAGTTTAAAACAGACTCTGGAATCTTACATACACTGAGGTAGAACTTTCCGTTGAGCATGTGCAATCTGTGGAACAGCATAAGTTCCTTTCCTTTAAACATGAAGGCATTTTTATCACTTATTACCAAACTTCTTATCTCATCGGGCATTACGAAGGTAGCTATCTTCTTCCATTTTTTGTCTTCCTTAACCGCCACTACGGGAAGGGTTTTCTCTGTCTTCTTTTCTTCATCAAAATAGTTTATTGTCCTTCCTACATAAGTTATATAAAGCTTTCCTTCTATTTCGTTAACCCTAGGATCTTCAACACCCCACAGGTCATATCTGTTGTCCGGTATAAGAGTCATCTCTGCCTCATAAATATCACTGTCTTCAAATCTATTAAGCTTATCAATGGGTACATCAAATTCAACCACCGCACTTGTATATGTGTAATATCCTACTGTTATCCTTGCGAACATCTTTATAACATCCCCGTTTACCTTCATTGAGGCGTTGAAGGCAGTTGTGGGTTGTTTTAATGGATAGTTGGTAATCCTTATATTGCTCGGTGATATTATCTTTACCCTTTTTACGAGATCTACGGTATCAAAGGTTCTTTTTTCTTTAACCTTTGCATTTATTTCTTCCCACACTTCCCTTCTGATCATAGCTTACACCTTCCCTTTTGTTGAAGGTATGCCTTCCCCCTCCTTTTTTACAGCTGATTTTAAGGATTTTGCAAAACTTTTAAAGCATGCCTCCGCCACATGGTGAAGTATTTCACCTTCAATAACCCTTATGTGAAGGGTTGATTTAGATTCAAGGGCGAAGCCCTTGAAGAATTCCCATATAAGCTCAAAATCAAA
>WFPJ01000062.1 GCA_015487615.1 Aquificales bacterium
AGCTTTGAAGGATCAACACCCTTATACTGGGAAAGGGCTGTTATAAGCAATATCATCCTTCCAGTGTCCAAACATGACCCGAAGTTAAGGACGGGAGGTATATTCAGCATCTTGCATACTGTTTTAAGACCTTCTCCTGCGTACTTTTCTATGGCTTCAAGGTTTGTAAATCCTTCTATCTGAGCCATGCTTGAAGCACAGCCCGCTATAAGAACGAGTATGTCCCTTTTGAGTAGCTCCTTCAGGAATTCATAGGTAAATGCACCGTGACCGTTTCGCATGGTAACACAGCTTACCAAACCCACAACCCCCTTTATAAGTCCCTTTTCTATTACATCAAACAGGGGATCGGGAGTGCCTCCGAGGACTGACAGTATACTTTCAATACCAAAGCCCGCAATATATTCTGTTTTCTTATCAGGTACATACCTCGGATAGGGTGTTCTTTTTCTTTGTTTGAAGGCTTCTATAGCGCTTAATATTATGTACTTCGCCTGTTCTTCAACATTAACAGGATCATAGTTAAGATTTTTATCCGCTTTAACTTCTCTCAATCTTACAACGGAGGAAACTGGTATCAATTTTGTATGTAGTTTAAGCTTATTAACAAGATTGTTTAAGCCAGGTGCGGAACAGTTTTTATCAAGTACAAAAACATCAACAACTCCCGTACCCGCAACAAATTCTTGGGAAAGCCAGTTGCCCACCTGTCCGTCTATATATTTGGATGTTTCCGGTCTTTGGATAAGCTCCTGTCCTGTGCATAGACTACCATAGACCTTTATGCCCTTTGCACCGCTTTTCTTTGCAAGCTCCTGGAAACTTTCTTCCTTTGCAAGTTTTGCAACAACACTGCCCGTCCACGGTACATGACCGTGAACAACTATATTCACATAGTCGGGGTCAAGGACACCCAAGTCTGCAAAACCCTTATTAGGTGAAGGCGAACCGAAGATAATGTCCCTTATCACGGATGATACTATGTTTGCAGTAAATCCGGCGGATATTCCGAGCCTGAGGGCGGTAAGAGATAGATCAAGGAAGTCCGTATCTATGTTGGGCATTATCTTTGCACTTGCTTCGTGAGCTTCCTTCAGAAAACCCCCGGGCATTATACCCAGCCTGTTCCACAGCTCAACTCTGCTTTTAGGAGCCATTGACTTTACTATATCAAGGGGTTCATCCGTATCTTTCATAAATTCTCTGTTAAGAAAATCGTAAAGGTCTTTTAATACTTTCCTTTCATCATTTTCATCAAAATCAATACCGACCGTCTCCGCAAACCATTTAAGTTTGTCTTTATCCTTAACCGTAAAGGGAGATTTACCTTCCGCCATTGCCTTCAATGTTTTAAGTGTGTATTTAAAGTCATGTGTGTATGCGGAGCCA
This sequence comes from Aquificales bacterium, assembly GCA_015487615.1. GTDB lineage: Bacteria > Aquificota > Aquificia > Aquificales > Aquificaceae > WFWF01. The sequence goes on from WFPJ01000062.1 coordinate 1,390, forward strand.
CCGTTTATAACAAGTCTGAGAAGGTTTCTTGCGGATATACCGTCTGCATCTATACCGCACCTTCCGAGGGGAGCCCTTCTTCTTATCCTGCACGGTCCGTCTGGACAAAGAGTACAGCATATACCTTGTTCACCAAATCTGCAGTAATTCTTTTGTTTGTCCAGCCTTTCTAAATACGTATTTTTGTAACCTATGTTCAATAAAAATTGATGCATTTCCTCATTGGACTCATGCAAAATACCGCAGGAAGAACAATCTCTCATCATATTAATACCCTCCTTGTTTTGTTTAATAGCAACAATCATGCCATTAAAAGTTTCTGCTTTTATCAATGACTTAAATAAATTGAGGGTTACAGTATTGTAGGGTGGTAAACATTTTTGTATTTTGTGATATCCTATCCTTAAGGGTGTGAAAATTTAAGGGAGGTTTTTAAGATGGCTGTGTTTGTAATGCTGACAAAGTTGACGGATGAAGGCATGAAAACATTGAGGAACAAGCCGGAAAGGATAAAGGAGGTGGACGAAGAAGTTATGAATAAGTACGGCGTTAAGATACTTGCCCAGTATGCGGTTATGGGTCCCTATGACTTTGTTAATATAATTGAAGCTCCCGATAATGATACGGTGGTAAAAATGGCTGTTGATCTTGCTTCACGGGGTACAATTGTTCCCTTAACAATGCCCGCTATAGAGATAGACAGGTTGATAGAAGATCTGAAGAGTATTTAATTTATAAGTATGCTCAGAAAGGCTAAGGTAAAAGATGCCAAGTATATTTATGAATTGATAAATGAATACGCAAAGGAAAACCTGCTTCTACCTAGAAGTCTTAGTTCAATTTATGAAACAATAAGGGACTTTTGGGTATGGGAAGAGGGGGGTAAGGTCATAGGATGCGGTGCACTCCATGTAGTGTGGGAAGATCTCGCGGAGATAAAGAGTCTTGCTATACATAGGGAATTTCGGGGTAAGGGTATAGGAGCTAAGATTATTGAAGCGTGTATAGAAGAAGCAAAATCCCTCGGTATAAAAAAGATATTTGCCCTTACCTATATAAGGGAATATTTTGAGAGATACGGATTTGAAGAGATCCCGAAAGAGATACTACCCCATAAGGTATGGGGTGAATGTATATCGTGTGTTAAGTTTCCCAATTGTGATGAGACAGCTGTTTTACTTGACTTGAGTAAGGAGGTAGAGGACGATGGCATTTCTTATAGATCTTCTTCGGGAAGGGATAAAGGATCCAGAGATTATTGATATATCAGAGAAGGTTTTGGAGGGAGAAAGGATAAGTGTTGAAGAAGCTTTAAAGCTTTATAAGTTTGCAGATCTCTCCCTTCTGGGATTTCTTGCGGAGGAGTTAAACAGGAGGAAGAACGGCAACAAAGCCTATTTTATTACAAATATACAGATAAATCCTACAAATGTGTGCATCTATCAGTGCGATTTTTGTGCCTTTGGCGTAAAGCCTTCCGATAGCAAAGCTTACGAGATGTCCATTGAAGAAATCCTTACAAGGATACATACCGCTTATCAAAAAGGTGCAAGGGAGGTTCATATCGTCGGAGGTATCCCCGCCCACTGGGATTACGATAAGTATGTGTCTTTGATCAAAAGGATTAAGGAAACATTCCCAAATATCATAATAAAGGCTTGGACTGCGGTGGAAATACATCACATGGCGAAGATATCCGGTAAATCTTACAGGGATGTGCTTTTAGAATTAAAAGAGGCAGGACTTTCAGCTCTGCCGGGCGGGGGTGCAGAGGTTTTCTCCGAAAGGGTAAGGGATCTTATATCTCCTTCCAAAGCGGATGGGAAAGCTTACATAGAAATTCACAGGACCGCTCACCTTTTGGGCATTCCCACAAACACCACAATGCTTTACGGTCATGTTGAAACAATTGAGGAACGGATCAGGCACATGGAGGAGATAAGGGAATTGCAGGACGAAACGGGAGGTTTTCAAGTTTTTATACCACTTGCCTACTGGCCCCAAGGGACTAGACTTGGAGGGAAAAGAACATCTGCTGTGGATGATCTAAAAACCATAGCTCTGGCTCGTATATTTCTTGATAACTTTAAAAATATAAAAGCTTACTGGATTACACTCGGAGAAAGGTTGACACAAGTTGCATTAAACTACGGTGCCAACGATATAGACGGCACCATAGAGGAGGAAAGGGTTGTACATTCCGCGGGAACGGATGCGGAGAAGGGACACTCAAAGGAAAAACTTATAGAAATCATAAGAAAGGCAGGCAAGATACCGGTGGAGAGGGATACATTTTACAATGAGGTAAAGATTTATGCATAAGAAGAATAAGGAGCTGGCTAACATTTTTGAAAGGATGGCGGACATATTGGAATTCTTGGGTGACAACCCCTATCGCATAAATACCTACAGAAGGGTTGCCAATGTTATATCGGAAATGGGTGAGGATGTGGAGGAAGCCTTTTACTCGGGGAAGCTTCAAAAAATATCAGGTATAGGTGCCTCTTCCTTGCTCAAGATAGAAGAGTTTTTGAAAACGGGGAAGATTAAAAAATTTGAGGATTTAAGGAAAAAGGTTCCGGAAGATCTCCTTGATCTCATGGAAGTTCCGGGTATAGGTCCGAAGACTTTGAGGATTGCGTATGACAAGCTCGGTGTCAGATCAAAGGAAGATTTTATAAAGGTTTTGAAAGATGGGAGGCTGGCAAGACTGAAAGGCTTTGGAGAGAAGAAAGTTAAAAACATACTTAGGGGTCTTGAAATATGGGAGAAGAGCAAGGAGAGGATATTCATAATTGAGGCTTATTCAATAGCGGAGGATATCGTTGAATATATGAAAGATCTTAATGTTATAAGGGATATATCCATAGCGGGGAGTTTACGCAGAATGAAGGAAACCATAGGTGATATTGATATACTTGTATCCGCTGAAAAGGGGGACTGGTACAAGATACATGATTACTTTGTTAAATATAACGGGGTTCATGATGTACTACTTAAAGGCGAGACCAAATCAAGCGTAATATTGGACAACGGCAGGCAGGTAGATTTAAGGACAGTTGAACCTTACCAGTGGGGATCCGCCCTTCAATATTTTACAGGTTCAAAGGAGCATAATGTTCACTTAAGGGATATAGCTAAAAATATGGGTTATAAGATAAGCGAGTACGGTATATTTAAAGCGGATACGGAGGAGAGGGTGGGAGGAGCTACGGAGGAAGAAATATATTCAACTCTCGGTATGCAAACACCTCCCCCGGAGATAAGGGAAGATTGGGGAGAGATAGAATTGGCAATGGAACATAAAATACCCGAACTTGTCTCAATTGAGGATATAAAAGGTGACTTTCACATGCACACCAACTGGAGTGATGGTCTCAATACCCTTGAGGAGATGGTGGAGGAGTGTATAAGGCTGGGCTATCAGTATATGGTGGTGGGAGATCATTCCCAATCTTCCCGCGTTGCAAACGGTTTGGATCCGAAAAGGTACAGAGAGCAATGGAGGGTTATAGATAAACTAAGGGAAAGGTACGAAAAGGAAGGATTTTATATACTTAAGGGTTGCGAGGTTGATATATTGCCCGACGGAAGCCTTGACCTTCCCAATGATCTTCTTGAGGAGTTTGATTTCGTGGTTGCTTCTGTTCACAGTAGATTATCTGAGGATAATACCTACAGGATACTTAAGGCGATGGAAAATCCCTATGTTAACCTTATAGGTCATCCTACGGGAAAGGCTTACGGTCAAAGGGAAGGTTATCCCCTTGATATGGATAGAGTTATTGAAATGGCGAAGGAAACAGGCACAGCTCTTGAGATAAATACTTTCAGGGCTGATATATCCCCGGAGTATATAAGGAAATGTGTTGAAAATGGTGTTATGATGGCGGTTGTAACCGATGCCCATGCTGTAACCCATCTGAAATATATAAAAATAGGAGTTGGTCTTGCAAGGCGTGGTTTTGCGGTGCCTCAATATATTTTGAATACGTATGATATAGAGGGTGTTAGGGATTTTGTAAAAAGGAAGAGGTATGCCTTAAAGTAGACTAAACTTTGCGTACAAGGAAAAAACTTTATAATTTAAAGAATAATGACATATATAGAGAAGATAGTAGTTGAGGGGTTCAAATCCTACGGAAAAGACAGGCTTGAAATTCCGTTGGGGAAGGGATTCGTGGCTGTAGTGGGACCTAACGGTGCGGGTAAATCAAACATAGGCGATGCTATATCCTTTGCCCTCGGCATAGCAACAACAAAAAATTTAAGGGCAAAAAATCTTTCATACCTTATATTTTCGCGAAACGGAGAGAGGGCGGAACACGCCTATGTTGAAATTCATCTTAAAAATGATGGATCCTTTCCTGTAGAGGAAGAGGATATTATCATCTCAAGAAGAGTCCTGAGAGACGGAAGAAGCATATTCAAGATAAATGGTGTTAATGTAAGAGAGAAAGATCTTAAAAAGTTTCTTGCTAAGGCTCATATATATGAGGACGGTTACAATGTGGTCATGCAGGGAACCATAACCCAACTTACTGGCATGTCTCCTTTGGGTAGGAGACGGATTGTTGAAGATATAGCTGGTATAAGTGAGTATGAGGAGAAAAAGAAAAAGGCTCTTGAGGATCTTGGAGAGATAGAGGCAAAGATAAGTGAGCTTAAGCTTCTTATAGAGGAGATAAAAATACAGTTAGAAAGGTTAAAGGAGGATATGGAAAAGGCAAAAAAATACAAGGAGATAAGGGACAGGAAGAGGGAGGTGGAAATAAGGATTCTCCTTAAAAAGGCATGGAACGCTAAGAGGGATTTTGAAAATCTGAAGAGAAAACTTGAAGAACTTAATAAAGTTGTGTATGGAATAGGGGAAGAAATAGCGGACAAGGAAAGGTTACTCAACGAGAAGGAGGAGAGACTTTCCGAAATAAACAACAGGTTGCTTCCCTATATGGAAAAGCAGGGTAAGATAACTTCGGATATTCAGCATATTGACAGTATCATATCTTCCAAGTTCGGAGAGATTGAAAAGTACAGGAAGGATATTGAAAAATTTGAGGAGAAAAAAACATCTATTGAAAAGGAAATAAACGAAATTGATAAATATTTGGAAGATCTTAAAGTTACGATAGCGGAGGAGGAAAGGAAACTTGAGGAATTGAGATCCTTATTTGAGGAAAAGGATAAGGAGCTTCAGAGGTTGAACAGGGAACTTCAGGTGTCGGTGGAGGAAGCCAGGAAAGTTGAGGAAAAGGAAAAGCAATTGTTGGAAATTATACAGAGGAAAAAGAAAAAGCTTAAGGAAATAGAAGAGAAGATGGAAAAAATTAGGACAAGAAGAGAAAAGGCTATATGGGAAATGGAAAACATAAAAGAGTATATGGCAAAAATAAAGGGAAGGTTAGGAGAGATATTACTGGAAAAGGAGAGGTACGAAAAGATCATTGAAGCGGAGACAAGGAACCTTTCTTCCCTTCAAAAAAAGATAGAATTCCTGGAATCCGAAATAGGAAGGATAAGGGGAGAAATTGAAGATATTATGAAAAAGAAGATAAGTCTTGAATCAAAAATAGCTATCTCGCAGGAGAGCAGGATTAACTTTGAGGGAATAGATGGGGTTTACGGATATGCGGGAGATCTTATTGAACTTGTTGATGATGCATACCTTACTGCAATTGAGGTGGCAGGAGGCGGAAGGCTTAAATATATAGTAGTTGAATCGGAGGAAGTTGCAAGAAGATGTATAGAATTTTTAAAGGAAAACCGCCTCGGGAGGGCATCCTTTATACCCCTGAATAAAATAAGGACAATGCCACTGCCTCCCTACCCCCGTCAGAGGGGATATTTGGACTTTGCTGTTAACCTTGTTAGATATGAACACAAATTTGAACCTGCGATAAGGTTTGTTTTCGGCGATACACTTGTTGTTGAAAGTTTTGATGTTGCTCAACTTATAGGTATAGGTAATTACAGGATGGTTACCCTTGAAGGTGAGTTGTTTGAAAAAACGGGTGTTATAACGGGTGGTTTCTATGAAAACAGAGGTGATTTGGGCGTAAGGGTTTATGAAGAAAGATTACAGAGATTAACAGAAAATGAAGAGCTTCTTAGAAAGCGGGAAGCGGATATTTTTAGTCAGCTTAAAAGTGCGAGGGATGAACTTATTACGAAGGAAAGTATGATCAAAGTAACGAACAAAAAGCTTGAGTCACTTGATAAGGAATATGCAGAGATTACCGCAAACATCAAGGAAGGAGAGGAGAGGTTGAAAAAGGGAGAGGAATATTTAAAGGTGCTTGAGGAAGAGATGAAGGGATTTGAAGAGGAATACAGAAGGATAAGAGATGAATTGGTCTATGATGAGGAGAAGCTTAACAATCTCAGGCTCAAAAGGGAGGATATAACATCTTACTTCATTTCGTCGGGTATTGAGGGTGTAAGAAAGGAGGTTGAAAGGATAAGAAAAAGGCTTGATGATAAAAAGGAGGAGGTATCAAATCTGAAATTCAAATATGAACAGTTAAAGGAAAGGAAGCAGAATCTATTAAAGGAACTTAATAGTATAGAAATAAGTATGGAGGAGGCAAAAAGATCAATAGCGGAAAATGAGAGGTCCATCAATGAATTAAAAGAACACCGCAAAAATCTTGAGGAGGAACTGAAGAGGAGTCAGGCTGAGGTTTATGCCCTTTATAAGGAAAAGGAGGGTATTGAGGGTGAAATAAAGGAGATTCAGGCTAATCTCGGTCATCTCAAGGCGGAGGAGGATAGAAAAAGACAGGAGTTGCAAGCCCTCGGTATGGAGGAAGCAAAGGCTGAACAGAAACTGAAAGATCTTGAATTAAAACTCATAGAACTCGGCTACGCTGGGGATATCGTTGAGGTCAAGGAAGGAATGGCAAGGCTGGAAGAGGAAGCTAAAAAACTTCAGAGGGAACTTGAATCTATGGGTAATGTTAATTTAAAGGCTGAAGAGGACTATAAGGAGGAGAAGGCAAGGTACGATGAGTATCAGGAAAAATACAAGAGACTTTTGGAGGAGAAGAGGGCAATAAAGGAGCTTATAGACGAAGTAGAGAAGAAGAAGCTCAATGCCTTCATGGATGCCTTTAATAATATAAATAAAAATCTTAAAAGGATTTACGCCTTCCTGTCCCCCGGTGGAAAAGCGGAGATGGAATTAGAAAACGAACATGATCCCTTTGCGGGGGGTATCAATCTCAGGGTTAAGCCAAGGGGTAAGGATGTTAAGTATCTGGAATCTATGTCTGGCGGAGAAAAGACGATAACCGCCTTGGCTCTTATCTTTGCTATCCAAGAGTATAAGCCTTCTCCCTTCTATTACTTTGATGAGGTTGATGCCCACCTTGATGAGGCTAATGCGAGAAAGGTCGGTGAGCTTATAAGGAGCAAATCGAGAGATACACAATTTATAGTTGTAACACTTAAGGAAGTGCTTGCTTCATACGCTGACAAGTTGATAGGTGTTACCGCAAGGGGAGGTGTATCAAAGGTATTCACTGTTAACAATCTATCTGAAATAATTCTTGAGGAAGCAAAGAGTGCTTAATTTCAAGTTTTAAACCTGTTCATCTTCTCGCTTATGTCACCTGCTATATTTTGGAGTTCCCTTGAAGCCTTATCAAGATCTTCCGCCAATTTTATGGTGTTTTCTGATGTCTTCTTTAAACCCATTATGGATTCTTCTATAACATTCATAGATTTTTTGTGTTCATTAATTGAAGTGTTTATTGTTTCTGCAACATCCAAGGAGTCTTTACTCTTTATTTCAATGTTCTCGTAACCTTCTGAAAGTACAGTAACCTTTTTAACCGCGTCTTCTATAATAGCCTTAACATTTTCAATTATATCCGATATGGTATGGGCTGATTCTGAACTTTTCTCTGCAAGATTTTTTACTTCTTCCGCCACCACCGCAAACCCTTTACCCGCTTCTCCCGCTCTTGCAGCTTCTATAGCAGCATTTAAAGCCAAGAGGTTAGTTTGCTCGGATATGAACATGATGGTGTTTGTTATTGTACCTATCTGATTGCTTATATCTTTGAGATTATTCATTATATTTGTAACGCTTACCATATTTTCTTTTCCTTTTACCACCGTCTCAAGGACCTCCCGTGCCGCCTTTTCCGAATTAACAACACTCTCCGCTATAGAATTGATTGACTGGGTTGCCTCCTCTATTGCTGTATATAGATTTTGAATTTCCTGGTTCACTGCAGTGTTACTTTCAACAGTCTGGTGAGCCACCCTGCCTACGGTCTCGGAGGTTTCTTTCAATCTGCCCGTTACCTTTTTAAGATCGTTAACCAATATACTGAGATCGCTGAGCGTCTTGTTTATATCATTTATCATCTCTTGAAGAGTTCCCACGGTTTGGACGGTTATCTTTTTAGAAAGATCACCTTTTGATAGTCTATCCATGGCGCGCTTTATTGCATCCATAATAACCTCAAGCTGAGAAAGTGACTTATTAAAGGCTTCCGCAACCTTTTTAAATTCATCCCTGCCCGCGTAATCAATCCTTGTTTTCCAGTTTCCTTTGGAAAGCTCCTCCATAGATCTTTCCATTTTCTCTATGGTTTCGTATGTTGATCTATAAAAGCCGAGAAACAGATAGATGGCTGTCAAGAACATAATACCGCTTACAACGAGTACCATATTTTTTTGAAGGGCAAGATTGTCTATTTTCCCCCTTATTAGCTTTTCAAGGTCAGGCAACAATTCATCATATATTCTGTAAGCAGCGTCTATGGCTTTTGTAGCTTTGGCAAAGTATTCTTGGGGTGTAATATCTAAGGTATCAGAAAAAAGAATTTTATCATTTACCGTGTTTATGAGATCTTTTGTTGATTTATCAAAATTTGCAAAAAGGTTTTCATATTTCTTTTTTGCTTCCGGCTTTAAGGCAAAATAGTCATTTATCCTGTCCATAAGTTTGCTCATCATCAGTTCGGTTTTTGCAAAGTAGTAGGTCAATGAATATTTAAAATCTTCTGTAAGTATCTTAGCTGTGGCTACAACATTTCCCCTTGCCCTTAACTGAGAAAGAAAGTCTGTGGCATCGGGTAAAAGTTCAATGATAGGATAAGCTATGTAGTAAATACTTGCATCATCTTCAAAAAGCAAATAGGAGGAGCTACCTATATCCCTAATAGCATCCAACACCATATATCCCATGGCGGTGTGAAAATTAAAAAGGGTATTTACGGATTTAACATCCTGATTTTCTTTTATGGTTTGCCATGACATTTTTATCCTCTTTATATGATCACTGCCCTTAAACAGACCATATTTTCTGTCCGTTTCTTCAAGGTCTTTTATACCTTTTTCAATGTTATCTCTGATCTTTCCTATTTCATTTTCAAAGCTTTTGTCTCCTATCAGTATTGCAACGGACATTCCCATATGTTTCTGGACATTGTAAAGTATATCTTTAAGATCCCTTACATACTCTATACCTATTAGTTTTTTTTCAGAGGTTACTACTTTATTATTGATCGTTGAAAACAGAAAGTAAACCGCTATAGCGAGGGGGGCAAGCAAAACTATGGCTACTACGATAAACTTTTGGGAATATTTTAGGTTGTTCATTAATTTTATTGCAGGATCTAATATTCCCATCTGACACCTCCGCCATTTATAAATCGCATATTACCCCGTTAGATTTAACCGCTTTTTTCTTTGAAAAACCTGAATAATTTTGAAGCGGGGTTCAAAGATTTTCTATAACCTTATCCACATGCCCCTTTACTTTGACATTGTAAAAGGCTTTTTTTATCTTTCCCTCCTCATCTATTATGAATGTTGACCTTATTATTCCCTTAGTTACTTTCCCATACATTTTTTTCTCACCATAGGCTCCGTAAGATTCCGCAACCTTTTTATCAGGATCGCTCAGCAACGGGAAGTTGAGACCGTACTTTTCAAAAAATTTTTTGTGCGAATTTATGGAATCTGGACTCACTCCTAATACTACAGCCCCTTTCTCTTTAACCCTTGCCATATTATCCCTGAAATCACAGGCTTCCTGGGTGCAACCAGGGGTGTTGTCTTTGGGGTAAAAGTAAAGTACAACCTTTTTGCCGAGAAAATCTCTTAAACAAAATTCCCTTTCTTCACCTTTTTCATCTATTCCTTTAAGACAGAACTCGGGAGCTTTATCGCCTTCCTTTAACATTTTTAAGAACCTCCGAAAAAATATTTAATGCTAATAGTTTATAATACTGGGTAACCTAAGGATGGGTGAATTTAGATTTAAATCGGAAGTATGGACCTCGGAATATACGGGAATAAAAGCGAATACCATTCACGCCTTTTTAAAAGCGCTAAGACATGTTCATGAGGATGTTATATACTATCATCTCTACAGAAATATATTTGAATTCCATTACCTACCTCTTGACTACGCAAACAGCTTTGCCTACTGGATGGCTGAAAACGGATATTATGTGCTTGCGGAAAAACTCTCCGTAATAGATCCCCTTCAGTACACGAGCCTTGAGGATATAAGACACGATATAATTAGAATCCTTGAAGACAGCGGTGAGGATCTTGATGTCCTCTGCAGTAAACCTTTCTACTTTATAAGGGCGGTAAGGATGGCTGTAGATCTTAATATTGTTGCCAAAGACTTGGAGAGTTTTGTCAACGGTTTAAAGAAGATAGGATGGCATTCCCTATTTTATCATCTAGTCACCGCCAGACTTAAACTCGGTAAACCTATAAATGATTTTTCCCTCTGGTTTGAAAGTATAGGAGAGATAGAGCTTGCAAGAGAAATTGAAAAGGTAAACCTTTGGGCTCATACATTGAGGGAGGTGAAGGGACAGCTGATATCAATAGTGGAGAGGAAGCTGTATGCTCATTGAACAATACGCCACTTACATAGGTGAAGGAAACATAGAGGAGATAAAGGCTGTTGCAGAGCCTTTGAAAGGCTTGAAAGTCCTTCATGTTAATTCAACAAGACTCGGCGGAGGTGTGTCAGAAATACTTTACAGATTAATACCCCTGATGAGAGATCTCGGTATAGATGCGGAGTGGCAGGTTATAAAAGGTGACGAGGAGTTTTTTAAAGTTACTAAAAAGATCCATAACCTTCTTCACATGCCCGGACACGACAAATTGACAAGCGAAGATATCATCACCTACATGAGAACAACCCATGCGAACCTTTCTTACATTGATACATCTCCCTATGACATAGTATTTATCCATGATCCTCAACCTATGGGACTTATAGTCAACAAAAGGCAAGGACAAAAATGGATATGGAGATGTCACATAGATATCTCAACCCCGGATGAGGAAACTTGGAAGTTCATTGAGATGTTCGTCAATGCCTACGATGCCATTGTTTTCCACATAGCGGAATTTGCCAAGGAAGGTGTTAAAATACCAAAATTTATAATAGCTCCGTCCATAGATCCCTTTCATGATAAGAATGTGGAGCTTGACAGGAACTTTATAACCTCAACCCTTGAAAAATTCGGGATTGATCCTAAAAGACCGATAGTTCTTCAGGTTTCAAGATTTGATCGTTTAAAGGATCCCTTCGGTGTTCTTCAGGCTTTCAAAATGGTTAAAAGGGCTTGTGATTGTCAACTTGTCCTTGCAGGTGGATATGCTTCTGATGACCCCGAGGGTGAAGAGGTCTATAATGAGGTGATGGAAGAGGCAAGCAAGATGAAAGATGTATTTGTTCTAAATCTTCCCCCAGACAGTCATTATGAGATAAACGCGTTGCAGAGGGCTGCAACAGTTGTGGTTCAGAAATCAATAAGGGAAGGTTTCGGGCTTGTTGTTACGGAAGCTATGTGGAAGGAAAAGCCCGTTGTGGGGGGTAATGTGGGTGGTATAAGGAGGCAGATAGTGAACGGTTTTACCGGCTATCTTGTCAACTCTATAGAGGGTACAGCCTACAGGATAAGACAGCTACTTATAAATTCGGAAATGGCTAAGGTTATGGGAAGGAATGCAAAGGAAAGGGTGCGTCATACTTTCCTTATAACGAGACAGCTTAAAGATTATCTTGTTTTGATAAACTATCTTATAAACTCAGATCATATCCAACGCTGATGGCTAAAAAAAGGATCAGAATAGTAGAGCCAAGATTTTTTGAGGAGGAAAAGAAGGCGGTTATCTCCATACTTGAAAGTCATATATTAACGAGGGACGGGTGGACGGAACAATTTCAAAGGGAGTTCGCAAAGTATGTAGGTGTTAATTACTGTTTTACGGTATGTTCTGGAACCGTTGCCCTTTTTATAGCCCTTAAGGCTTTGGGAGTTGATAAAGGAGAGACGGTTGTAGTACCTGCCATGAGTTTTATGGCGACGGTTGATGCTGTTTTGCTTGCAGGCGGAACACCTTTAGTAATTGATATTGATGAGTACTACACCATGGATGTTAATCAGCTTGAGGATATTGCAAAGAAATATAATCCCAGGGTTGTTATACCCGTTCATCTTTTCGGGCAGATGGCGGATATGGAATCTATTATGTACCTTTCTGAGAAATATGGATTTTTTGTTCTTGAGGATGCAGCTCAAGCCCACGGTGCGGAATATTTGGGAAAGAAGGCGGGAGCGTGGGGTCATGTATCCGCCTTCAGTTTTTACGCATCAAAGAATGTTCCCATGGGAGAAGGGGGAGCCATATTAACGGATTCTGAAGAGGTTGCAAGTAACATAAAAAAATGGATAGATTTCGGTACACATCCAGCTTTCAATGTAAGGATAACTGAGTTTCAGGCTGCCATAGGATCTATTCAGCTTAAGTATCTTGATGAAAGGAACGAAAGGAGGAGAAAAATAGCAGGTATTTACAAGGACCGTTTTTCCGAAATTTTTGAAGTACCGAAAGAGAGGGAAAATTCAAAGCATGTGTATCACCTTTTTACAATGAGGCATCCCTTAAGGGATGCCATTATTGAAGGTTTGAAGGAAAAAGGAATTGATGCGAGAATATATTATCCTTATTTGCTCAATGAAATAAGGGAGTGTGAGGCATTTTCCCTTGAAAGTGCATATAAATACAGGGAGGAGGTGTTTTCTATTCCCGTCCATCCCTTTTTATCTGATGAGGACGTTGCCTACATTGTTGATAGTATGCTTGAAGTGGTATCTACTTTGAAGGCGTAAGTGTGTTATATATAGTTAAACTATGTTTCTTGAGTTTGAACGGGAGCTTGCGGAATTAAGGGACAAGATAGAACAGCTTGAGAAGATATATAAATTCGGTAACAGGGAGGTAAGGGGAGACCTTATAGAACTTAAGAAGAAATTTAGAGAAAAGTCGGAGAAGCTTTACAAAAAGTTATCTCCCTGGGAACGCGTTCAGCTCGCAAGACATCCTAAAAGACCCCACACTGTTGATTTTATAAAACTGATTTTTAAAAACTTTATAGAACTTCACGGAGATAGAAGATTCGGTGATGATAAGGCTGTTGTTGGGGGCTTTGCATACTTCAGGGGAAAGCCCGTAGCTGTCATAGGTCATGAAAAGGGCAGAACAACTAAGGAAAAGATGGAAAGGAATTTCGGGATGCCCCATCCAGAGGGATACAGGAAGGCTATAAGGATTATGAAACTTGCGGAAAAATTTAAAATGCCCCTTATAACCTTTATTGATACACCAGGTGCCTATCCGGGCATAGGTGCTGAGGAGAGAGGACAATCAGAAGCCATCGCAGAGAGTATATCAACAATGGCTTCACTTAAGGTACCTACTGTGGCGGTTGTTATAGGTGAAGGAGGAAGCGGAGGTGCCCTCGCCTTTGGTGTTGCGGACAGAATACTTATGATGGAAAATGCTATTTATTCGGTAATATCACCTGAAGGGTGTGCTGCGATCTTGTGGGGAGATCAATCAAAGGTTAAGGAGGCATCAAAGGCTCTTAAGCTTACCTCCCAGGATCTTTTAGAAATGGGAGTTGTTGATTATGTGGTAAAGGAACCTTACGGTGCTTCCCACTGGAACTATAAGAATTCTGCGCGCATACTATCATGCTATATAAATGCGTGCCTTAAAGAATTATGCTCTATCCCTTGCGATCAACTCCTCAGAGAACGCGTCAAAAAATTTGAAAAAATGGGCGTATTTTCAGTTCTTACATGAGGGACATATTCCGTACATGTTAACCGCCACACTGTTTATTGTGTAACCGTCTATTTCGCTGGGAATATTGATATTTCCATTGAAAGAAACATCCCTTATGGATCCACATTTTATACATATAAAGTGGTGGTGCTCTTCAAGATTGGCATCGTACCTTGTGGAATTTCCCCAGTAGCACACCCTTTTGACAAGCCCTATATTTTCCAGTATTTCAACTGTCCTATAAACCGTAGCCATTGAAACATAAGGATACTTCTCCTTTATTTGATTGTATATCTCTTCTACCGTAGGATGTTCCTTTGATTTTAATAATACCTCATAAACCGCTATTCTCTGAGGAGTGATCTTAAGCTTCTTCTCTTTACACTTTTCCACAAAAAGTTCCAATTGTGCCTTTATATCCATAAGAGGATAATATAGTTTATCAAGTAATTATTTGCAATGAAGCTCATACATGTCATTGTAATCTTTCCTCTTATTTATACATATGTAACTATCACCGTCAACGAGTATCTCAGCGGGTCTTTCTCTCAGGTTGTAGTGGGATGACATCACATATCCATAAGCTCCCGCGGATAAAACCGCAAGCAAATCTCCCCTTTCCGGTTCTTCTACTTCCCTGTCCTTTGCCAAAAAGTCACCCGTTTCACATATAGGTCCTACTATATCCGCTTTTATCTTTTTGTTACCTTTGGGTGTAACGGGAACTATATGATGATATGCACCGTATATGGATGGTCTTATAAGGTCATTCATACCTCCGTCTACTATTACAAAATTCTTTCCTTCCTTCTTTTTAATAAACTGCACTTCCGTAACAAAGATTCCCGCGTTTCCTACAATTGATCTGCCCGGTTCTATGATTAGTTTTGCCTTTATGTCGGATATATACGGCTTTATAGCCTCATAAAGATCAATGGGAGAAGGTTCGTTATCGTCTGGCTTATATCTTATACCCAAACCTCCTCCTATATCTAAATACTTTATCTCTATGCCTTCATTTAACAGGTTATGATAAAGGCCTACAACCTTTTCAACCGCTTCAGAGAATGGGGAGATATCCGTTATCTGTGAACCTATGTGACAGTGTATTCCTACAATTTCTATATTGCTTAAGGTGGATGCATATTTGTATTCTTCTATTGCCTTCTTTATATCTATGCCGAACTTACTCTCTTTCATACCCGTGGCTATATAAGGGTGTGTTTTGGGATCAACATCAGGATTTACCCTTATAGATACGGGAGCTTTTTTCCCTTTACTCTTTGCGATACCGTTTATAACATCAAGTTCCATACGAGACTCTACATTAAACATGAGGATTCCCGTATCAAGGGCGTAGGATATTTCCTCGGAAGTTTTACCAACCCCTGAATATACTATCTTTTTAGGATCTATACCTGCCTTTAGTGAGAAGAAAAGTTCACCCCCCGAAACTATATCCGCTCCGCAACCTTTCTCCCCAGCTATCTTTATTATTTCCGGATTAAAGTTAGCCTTTACCGCATAGCAAATCAGGGCTTCGGGAAAAGCATTCTTGTAAAGATCTATCCTTTCCCTTATATAATTTGCACTGTATATATACAGGGGGGTGCCGTACTTAACAGCCAATTCCCTAACAGGCACCCCTTCTATATAAAGCTCTCCTCCTATATATTCAAGATAATGGTTAAATGCCTTTATTTCTTCCAATTTTTCTATTCTTCCTCCTTTCCTTGTAAACTTCCTGTCTTGCCATCTTTATAATCTTCCTGTACTTGTAATAAACCGAGGGTATATTTATGGGTAAGTTATAGTACCTTTCAAGCATAAGCATTATCTCCTCAGTTGTCATATATTTCCTGTTTCTTACAATACCCTTTATGTACTTAAATATTCTTGTTTCCTTCAACCTATGAAGTCCTTCAGCGCCCTGCAAGCTTCCATCGCTTTAGCAAATCTTTTATTTACAACATCCCAGTTTATATTCTCAAAGAAAGCATCTACATAAGGAGGCCTCTTATTCTTGTAATCAACATAATAGGCATGCTCGTAAGTGTCAATAACTATAAGAGGTATAAGACCGTACAGATTATAGACATTATGGGCATCTAGGCCATTTACCACCAACCTTCCCGAAAAGACATCAAGCCCCAGTATTGCCCATCCCCTGAATGCAATTGCTGCAGCCTTAAGCTCCGCCACACAATCTTCCCATGAGCCGAAGTCTTCTTCAACCTTTTTCTTGAATTCCTCGGAAGGACTTCCCTGAGGTTTAAGATGCCCGAAGTAAAGCTCGTGGAGGATTATACCCATGTAATTAAAAGTCTCTTCAACCTTTAATTCCCTGTATTCAGAATAATTCTGATTTGCCTTTGCCCTGTCTGAAAAGCTTTTATCTGCAAGCTTTTCTTGTATCTCATTGTATTTTGTAACATAACCCTTATAGTGTGCTTCAAAGTGAGGTTCTATCTGTTCATTGGATATACCTTTAAGATTTGAAGGCTTCAAATGATCCTTGGGATTCAATTTATGTACACCCATTCTTCTTAACCTCCTTTGGGATTTTAATGGTTTAAAGAGTTTAACATGTGAAGTTTTTATGTGTCAATAGTACAGCGTATATTTAGGGTTTCCTCTTAACTCTTCTTTCCTAATTGCGAAATAAAAGATAACGGGGGTGGGTTAAGGTGAAAAGCCTAAGAAGTAAGATAGGGACTGCGGTATTTTTGCCTTTATCTTTTACCGTTTTCCTTTCCATCTTATTGACTGTTAACCTCTGGTTAAACTACAGGTCTGCTTCTAATATAGCGGAGATATCAAAGGTAGTGCAGACTGCTTCCTTACTTGTTCATGAGCTTCAAAAGGAGAGGGGTATGAGTACTGGTTTTGTGGGAAGCGGAGGCGTGAAATTTAAGGAGGAGCTTCAAAAACAAAGGGAAAAAACTGATGATATATTGGACAAGTTCAGGAGGGAGATTTCTGGTAAGGAAATGTTTGGTAATATACTGGAAAATCTTGAGGGATTGAATAAAATCAGAAAAAGGGTTGACTCTTTGGAAATAAGAAAAGAGGAGGTTGTTAGGTTCTACACTTCCCGTATAAACGAGCTGATAGATACGGTGGGTTATATGTTTAAAGAGGCAGGTAATACGGATATAGGGGCGCGTATACTCGCTCTATTCTTTTTCCTGAGTGCAAAAGACATAGAAGGGATAAAAAGGGCCATTTTAAGCGTAGTTTTTGCTAAGAACATATTTGAAGAAGAACTATTCATAAGGTTTGTGGAACTTGAAGGAAAGAGGCGAGCCTATATTTCTTCCTTTTTTAAAGTTGCTCCGGAATATTACACGGATATGTTTGAGGAAATAAAAGAGAAGGATGAGTTTAAAAAAGCGGAGGTAATGGAAAAAACAGCTGTTGAGAAAAGGGAAGGGTTCAATACAGAGCCAACCCGCTGGTTTGAGATTCAGACTGAGAAGATAAATCTTATAAAGGAGGTGGAAGACTTTATCATAAACGACATAAGGGAAAAAGCTATTGAAGAAAGCAGGAGTGCCCTCTTTAAATTCTTCGGGACAGCAGTCCTTGCCCTTTTTGTTACCACAATCACAGGTATATTCATTTACAGAACATTCAGATCCATATCATTAAGGATAGAAGAAACGGTCAAATTTGTGGAGAAAGTATCTACTAGTATGGAATTTTCCTCTATTAACGGATATAGAGGCTCGGATTCAAAGGATGAGTTTAATACAATTGAAAGGGCTTTAAGGGATATGTTAAGTGAGATCGGTGGTGCATTGAGAAAGATAATGGAGGCGGTTTCCGAACTTGCTAAGGGAAATTTTAAGCAAAAGATAAGAGGCAATTTCAAGGGAGATCTAGGAATCATTGTTAATAATATGAATAAATCTTTCTCTGAACTTAACAGGGTTATGGAATCTTTAAAGGATGTAATGGGTAAGGTTTCAAACGGTGATCTTCAAGTAAGAATAAGAGAAAATTTCCATGGGGATATTAAAGAACTTGTGGACTATATTAACGATTCATTGGAAAAACTCCAAAGGCTTCTTAATACTATAAAATCAAATCTAAAGGATGTTTTTTACAACATAAGTAGCATGAATGTTTCCGTTGAGGAAACGACAACAGCTATACACAGTGTTTCTGAAGAGACATTAAGGGTGAAAAATATGTCTCATGATATGGTTGAAGTGATAGGAGAGGGTAAGGGGAAAATAGGGGAGATGTATGCATCTATGGAAGATATAGTGGAGGCGAGTAAGAAAATAGGCAGTATAACGGATAAGATTATAGAGATAGCGGAACAGACCAATCTTATAGCATTGAACGCAGCAATAGAAGCTGCAAGGGCGGGCGATCTCGGGAAAAGCTTTGCTGTTGTGGCGGATGAAATAAGGAAGCTCGCGGAGATTTCGGGTAATGCTGCCAAAGAAATATCAAATCTTGTTGAGGAAGTGCTCATGACCGTTGAAAAAGGTGAGAAGACATCAAAGGAGGTAGTGGAGAGCTACAGGAGTATAGAAGAAGTGGTTAAGAGGGTTATGACCGCGATAGAATCCATAGCTGTTGCCATGGAAGAACAGAGCAGATCTGTTGAAGTAATAAAGGAAAATATAAGAATGGTTACAGAAAAGACAAAGGATATAGAATTAAATATGGATAAGTTCCAGGTGTAAATTTAACCACGATATAAGGCAGTTAACAAAACCTTTCCCTTATCCTTTCTATTATGGCTGTAGTGGAGGTATGAAAGGAGAAGGGAATGGTTACAACTTTACCGCCGTAAGATTCAACAAATTCCCTACCTACTATCTTATCTGGTGTCCAATCCCCGCCCTTAACAAGTATATGTGGTCTTATTTTTTTTATAAGATTTTCTGGTGTGTCCTCTTCAAATATTACAACATAATCAACGGGTTTCAATCTTGATAGTATGTAAGCCCTCTCTTCCTGCGGTATTATGGGCCTTTTATCACCCTTTATCCTTCTTACCGAATCGTCCGAATTTAAGCCCACTATAAGTATATCCCCTAGGCTTTTCGCTTCTTCAAGGTAGCTTACATGACCCGCATG
>WFPJ01000063.1 GCA_015487615.1 Aquificales bacterium
CCATCAAGGTGTATACATATATTAAATGTTATTGAAAGGGAACAAACGAAGACACCTATGAAAAGTAAAAAAACCGAAGGCTTTCTGTATATCATTTCATATTAAAATGCCAAACCTAAACCCAGCTTTCCTGCCACCCTGAGCTGTGTAACATTATTACCGAAGCCGAAGCCTATCATTCCGCCGGCTGTAAGTGCAAAGTTTCTTATAAGGAATCTATAACCGAGGTCACCTGCCAAGTAAAAGAAGGTTGTACTACCTCCAGCTTGGCTACTTATATTAACAGAAAAAGCTGGACCGACATAAAATCCCTCAAATTTCTTTGAGGGCCAGAATCTTAATGCTCCTCCCAGACCTATATTCGTAGTTGTTTGACCAACTCTAGAATTTACACTCAGGTTACCAAAAGGAGCAATACTTATAAGGGGTGAAAGTTGTCTGTCATATTCATAAAAGTAACTGTTATTAAGATCAAATGAGGTGGCACCTTGGGAACTTTGAATATCAATTATAAGAGTATTTACCGAGAAAACATTCTTAGGCTGTGCTTCAGCGTAATACGGTATAAAAAATATTCCCCCTATACCGGCTACCACTACCAATTTTCTTATGTTCATATTTCACCTCCTTTTTTTGCTAAAATAACTTCCCCATTTAATTATATCATGGAAAACTCAAGTATTGTTTTAAGTTTAATCAGCGTTTCAATAATAAGCCTTGTGTCCCTTATAGGTGCGGTTTATCTCGTTATTAAAAAGGATGTATTAGAAAAAACCACCATTCTTCTTGTAAGTCTTGCTGTCGGTACTCTGTTCGGGGATGTATTCTTTCACCTTTTGCCCCATATATACACATCCGAAGGTGATGAGTTCCTATCAGCATTATTTATAATAACAGGAATATTAATATTCTTTATACTTGAGAAATTCCTAAGATGGAGACATATTCATTTAGCTCCGCATAATAAAAGTATAAAGCCCGTTGCATATACAAATATAGTCGGGGATGCCCTGCACAATTTTATAGACGGAATGCTCGTGTCAGCAAGTTATATGGTAAGTATAGAACTCGGGATTACTACAACCGTCACCGTCATACTTCACGAAATTCCTCAGGAGATAGGCGACTTCGGGGTACTGGTACACAGCGGATTCACCCCTAAGAAAGCCCTCATGTTTAATTTTCTTTCCGCGGTATCCTCTTTTCTGGGTGTCCTATTTGTTATACTTATAAGCAAAGAAATAGAGGGAGTGATTGACCTCCTCATACCAATTACCGCGGGCGGTTTTATATATATAGCGGGTTCGGACCTTATCCCGGAACTTCATCATAAATCCGATTTTAAAACCTCCACATATCAGATGATATTTATGTTGATAGGCATTATACTTATGGCTCTGCTCGTCCATATCCATTAAAGGTGTTATAAACTATAAGTAAGGAGGGTTGAAATGGTAGTAGAACTTAAGCCTGTTGAAACGGATATTGAATCCCTTGTCACAAGAGTTTTTTTGAAATCTATTGATCTTCTGGGAGGACTTTCAAAGCTCGCAGAATTCAGAACTCTTACATGGCTTCCTTCACTGGCAAGGGCTTCTTACGCTGTTGTTTTAAGGGAGGAATACTTTAAGTCTGAGGAAGAGATAGCTGAACAGGTAGGGCTTACGAAACAAACAGTCAGGAACATACTAAGGGCTGATCCAGAACTTGCTATGTACAAAATCCAGCATATTGAGGAACTTACAACGGAAGAAAAAAGGGAACTTAAGGTTCACACCGCGGGAGGTATAGCTAAGCTTGCATACAAGCTGGTTAAGGAGGGTCATGAGGAACCTAAGATATTCCTTGAGTATTGTACTCAAACAGCGCAAGCCCTTGATATACCCTGGGCTTACATGATATTGAAAAGGATAAAAGGTTTACATTTCCCCATAAACTCAAAGGATGAAATTATAGATAAGGTAAAGGGGGTTGTGATAAAGGGAAGGCAAGCGGAAGAAGTTTTCTCCGAGATAGAGTATCCTATAAGGAACCCAGCGGAACTTCTTCACAGAATAAAAGAGAATCTTAAAATGTACGGAATAGACTAAATACACTATATGCGCGTCTTTGCTCTCTTTTTCCTCTTTTTTATATTTCTCATAACCTTTACAAAACCACTAC
Source organism: Aquificales bacterium (assembly GCA_015487615.1). Taxonomy (GTDB): domain Bacteria; phylum Aquificota; class Aquificia; order Aquificales; family Aquificaceae; genus WFWF01. Next base: position 2,164 of record WFPJ01000063.1, read on the forward strand.
TTGAATCCCGCGGATATATACTTTCAATAAAGGATTTGTCCCTCGGAGAAAGTAATATAATCCTCGGTGAAGGAATAATATATATTCCGGATCTGCTGGGAGGCATTTACATAAAAATAAACAACATAACAGTAGGTATAGATGAGAGGGTATATATCAAGGGAGAAAGTATTAATGCTATAGTAAATTTAGGTAATAAAGATAGTGAAAGAAGCACACGCATAGGTAATAGGAAAGGTGAAAAAGGCGGTTTTGATGCCACGCCTCTTGTTAAATTAGCCTCAAAGATTGATTTACACCTTAAAAGTGTTTATGTTTCCGTTTTAAACAATAAAACCGCTAACACCCTCTGGATAAGGGATGTTTATATTGAAAGTGGTAAAATATGGACGAATAACTTTGCCTGGTATGTTTATCAACACAAAGATTATGTTCATGACCTTTATGTACTTCTAAAAAAGGCTCAAATAAATAAGGGTGGTGTTGATATTGAAAGGGCGGTTGTTGTATCTTCCATTTACAGGTTTGAAGGAAGCGGAAGATGGGAGAGAGGAAGCGGTCTATTTAGTGCAAAGGGATACATATTATCAATTAAAAATAAATATGTATATATACCTGACATATATGTTACAGGTTCTGGGTTTATAAACCTCAGCGATATTCATATAGAGGCTGAAGGGAAGGTTGATTTCTTCCACCTTCGTAGGAAAAAAATATACAGGGGCGCACGGGCAAAGGTACATGTTCATGTAAAGTTCGGCGCTTATACAAAGATAGATGGAGATATAAATGTAGAGGATACGGAAGGAAGGGTTGAATACTTAATAGCCAAGGATAAAAGGATACTTCAGCTGGAATTGAAGGACATTTACATAGACAACAGGATTATCGGTATAGATTTTCCTTTCAGGACAAGGGGGAATCTTGAATTAACCTTGGATGAAAGATCTAAAATACTTAATTTGACTTTTTTATCCGATAGGGTGGGTTTCCTGAGAAGGTTGTTCACCCATGGAAAGTTAAAACTGAACCTTCATTATAGTGAGAAGCTTGAAGGTGTAATAAAGGCGGAGGTAGGAGATATAACCCGCCTTTCCTTCAACGGAACCTTTAACGAGTCTAAGATAGGCGGTGATGTAAAAATAAACAATCTTTTTATAAACACTTCCATTATAAAGGGTAATGTGAGTTTCACGGGTTATGTACAAGCCACAAAAGGTAGTTTTTCTGTAAAGGGATCCGGGGTTTTTACAAACCCTTACATCTATGGCTTTTCTTCTGATAGGGCAAGGTTTACTGTTCTTTTAACGAATAAAGAAAAAACAGTTTATATAAGGGACAAAGGGGTGTACGGAAGTATAAGGATGGTAGATGATCTAATATCCGGAAAAATAGAGTTAAAGGGTAAGAGGATACTTTTTGACAGATTTACTATAGTACCAGGCACACTCATCGTTAATTTTTCTTCCGATGAGCTTCTTATTGAAGGAAGAGGTATAAATGTAAGTGATGAAACAATTGAAGCTTTTTTATCATACCGCATGAAGCTTAAAGATTTTGAAAATCCGAAAGGTAATTTCACCGTGGAGATTGAACGAGCAAAAGTGAAGGGAATAGAAACGGGGAAATGGAAGGTTAAAGGTAATATAGAAAACGGTAGTATAACTGCAAATATTGAGGGAGATTTTATAAAAGGAAATGTAGTTTACAGCATTGATAAGGAAGAGTTTAGAAGCAGGTTTTTAATTAAAAGACAGATGGAAGCCCTATCCCTTAATCTTACCGCCTTTGCTGAGGGAATTGTTAGTGATTTTACCGTGATTGCGAAGGGAAACTTAAAATACAGACACATAAATCTACCCATCAACGGAAAATTCTTTTACAAGGGGGATGGTTTTGAGGGATTAGTAAAGGGAACTGGCTATAAGGATGACTATCTTACCATAAGGATAGGTGATATAAGAGTAAAGGGTACTAAAGAATATATAACTGTCTATAACGGGGGTGCGGAAATAAATGTTTTGGGAGATAGGTTCGCTAAGATAGGGGAAGGCAGTATAAATGTGGATTTACGAACCGGTAGTATAAAGGCAGAAAGGATTGATATGGAAGGAATAGTAAACGGAGAAATTGTTATAAATTCGGGCGGAAAGATAACATTGATGTCAAAGGGCTATATAGATCTTGGTAGGATTTCCGATAATATAAACAGCCTTATAAGGTCAAGGTTACTGGGCAAGCTACATTATTACTTTTCTTACAACGAAGAAGGCATACTGTTTCACCTTTTAAATGAGGAACCAATAGTACTCTTATCAAGGTATGTGGCTGTACCGCTCAAGATAGCCCTAAATTTTTACTATTCCGATAATTTTCAAGAGGGATTCATATTGTTTTCAGAAAACGGGTCTTGGGCAATGATAAGCGGGGTAAAAAAGGGGGAAACTATATCAGCGAAATTTGAGATAAGCAAGCTTCCTGTAAGGTATATAACACAAGATGTGGAATATTTGGGACTTCTTGAAGGTGAAGGGGAGATTATGCATAGTAACGGTAATACTAAGGTGTTATGGGACGGATATGTTTCTGGTACCGCACGTATTGAGAAGCTTCAAAAGAAAAGTGACAACATAACAGCAACAATAACCACTAAGCCCGCCTGGATGAAAAATGTTTACTTAGATATCCATCTCAGAACATCTGATGCACTTCGTATAAAGATGCCGGAAGGTTACGCTTACATTGATATAGAAGCTTTGATAGATAACAATCTTTATGACCCGAGTTACTATGTAAACATAAATACCGCAAGCGGAGAACTAAGATACTTTGGAAGGAAATTCCTCATAAACAAAGGCTTTATCAGACTTGAAAGGGAAAGGGGAAAAGAGAATATATACATTGATGTGAGTATATTTAATCCGAATCCGGACTACAACATAATCATTGATATGAAAGGAAGCCTTGAATCACCTGACATTATAGTTAGATCAGAACCGCCAAGAGATGAGAGAGAAATACTCAGTAAGCTTATACTTGGCGGTGAAGCGGAAGGTATAATACCCGCCGCGTCAACACTTATAAGCAGGTTTCCTCAGCTTTCCGAGATCCTATCAAGTACCGCTGGGGTTATAGGAACGGACATAAATGTTGAAGTGCAACCTCAAACGGGGGTTACCGGTGATGTAGGCTTAGGGATAAAGATATCAAAGGAGATATCAAAGAGGGTCTATATTGAATATCAGAGCAGTAATGTACAGGATCCAAGGGCCACCTACTTCGGTGGTGAATTGAAATTCTTCCCCTTTATTTCAATAGGTGTAAAATCTTACTCGGATAGGACAAGGGAGTTTAATCTAAGGTTCAGAAAAAGCATTGATTTCTAATATGGAAACGACGGAAGTTAGGGAAATACTTGAGGATTTAAAGAAAAACGACTTCATAAAGTTGAAGAGAGGAATAGGTATAGGGATATTTCTTTTCAATAAATTAAAGGATATAGCACCTTCCCATCTACTTGAAAATCTAAAAAGCATGGACAAGTATCCCATTGAAAAGAAAATAGCCATAGTTGAAGATCTATTAAAGTTTATAGATGAGTATGAAAATCTTATAAGGGTAAGAAAAGATAGGATACATGTAGAAAAGAAACCCATTACTAAATTTTTCAGGAATTTAAAGGATTTTAATATTAAGGAAAAGGATCTGAAGCTCCTTAACTCGTTGGGTATCAGCACCATCATAGATGCCCTCTATTTTATACCCGCCAGATATGAGGATAAGAAGCTTAACACATCCATAAAGACCGCCTTACCCGGAGAAAAGGTAGCCCTTAAAGTAAAGGTTGAAAAGGCAGAAAGAATAAGTGAGGGAAAGTACACCGCTCAGATAATAGTTTCGGATGATACAGACAGGATGAAACTCCTCTTTATGTACAAGAATACCGCTTTCATTTACAACTTTAAAAAGGGTATGGAGATAGTGGTTTACGGAAAGGTAAAAAGCTTTAAGGGAGAGAAATATATGGTACATCCGCAGATAAGGAAACCCGATGCGGAAGACATAGGAAGGATAGTTCCCGTATATTATGCAAGGGTAAGGGGAGAGTTACAACAAATCTCATCGGCTCTGAAACAAAAACGTTTAAGGACGCTTATAGGCAATATAGTTTCAAAAACTGCAAAATTCCTTCCGGAAATACTTCCCGAGGAGATTTTGGAAAAGTATAAGTTTCCCGCCCTTTCGGACAGTATAGAGATGTTGCACCTTCCGGAGTTTATATCCGTAAAAGATCTGAACAGCTTTAACACACCCTTCCACGATAGATTGATCTACGAGGATCTTCTTATCTTCCAGCTTGCCCTTATTCTTAGAAAACTAAAAACGAAATTACAAAAATCACCTTCAATAGATATAAACATAGAAGAATTCATTTACTCCTTTGAGAAGGATCTGCCCTTCAAACTTACGGGTGCTCAAAAGAGGGTCATAAAGGAAATCCTAAAAGATATGAAGTCGGGAAAGTCCATGAACAGATTGCTTCAAGGAGATGTGGGTAGCGGTAAGACCCTCGTTGCTATAGCGGTATCATACGCAACCGTAATGTCCGGTTATCAGGTGGCTGTTATGGTTCCTACGGAGATACTTGCCTATCAGCACTTTAACAATTTCAAAAAATTCTTACAAGGGAAAAACATAAACATAGCACTGCTTACCGGAAGTTTAACCCCAGCCCATAAAAGGAGTGTTTACAGACATATAAAAGAAGGAAATATAAATATAATCATAGGAACACATGCCCTCATACAGGATAAGGTTGAATTTAAAAAACTCGGACTTGTTATCATAGATGAACAGCATCGTTTCGGTGTGGTTCAGAAGAAAACACTGATGGAGAAGAATAACACAGCAGTACCCCACTGTCTTGTTATGAGTGCTACACCCATTCCCAGAACCTTGGCCCTTTCCCTTTACGGTGATCTTGATATATCCGTCATTGATGAGCTTCCTGTTAATAATAAGGAAATTGTTACACGAATATTTTATGACTCGGAAAGGGCAAAGATTTTAAACATAGTGAGAGAGGAGCTTTCGGCAGGCAACAAGGGATATGTAATATATCCCCTCATAGAGGAATCGGAAAATAGCGACCTAAAATCCGCGGTGGAAGGTTACGAAGAGTGGAAAAGGCTTTTTAAAGATAAAAATGTACTGCTTTTGCACGGTAAGATGAGTGATATTGAGAAGAGAGATATTATGGAAAGATTTAAGAGGGAAGGGGATATCCTTGTTTCAACAACGGTAATTGAGGTGGGTATAGATGTACCGGAGGCGACCTTCATGGTTATAAAGGATGCCCACCGTTTCGGTCTGTCCCAGCTTCACCAGTTAAGGGGTAGGATAGGAAGGAGCGGAAGGAGATCTATTTGTATGCTTGTTGTACCGGAAGATATAAGATTGAAAGATACGGATGCACTTAAAAGGCTTAGGATAATGGTAAAGACAACGGACGGTTTTAAAATAGCTGAGGAGGATTTGAAAATAAGGGGACCGGGAGAACTTCTCGGGGTTTCTCAGTCCGGTTACTTCGGTTTCACCGTTGCAAACCTTGCAAGATTCAAAGACAGACAGTGGCTTATAAAGGCAAAGGAGGATGCGGAGTATATAATAGAAAAATATCCCAATTTGGAAGGTTTGCCCGATCTAAAACATTTGATCCTTTACAAATACGGGGATAAGATGGATCTAAGTAATATTGCGTAAAAGTGTTTCCTTATAAACCCTTACGAATTCCCTCGTAGCCTTCTCTACATCCTCAAATCCCAGTATGGCGGAAACAATCGCCACCCCGTCAACACCTGTTTTCAATACTTCCGGAAGTCTGTAGTGAGTTATTCCCCCTATGGCAACAACAGGTTTTTCCGAAAGCTTCACACATTCCTTGAGTTTCTCTATACCAGCCAGCTTATAGTCGTCCTTCGTAGCGGTAGGGTACACGGAACCGAAACCTATATAGTCAATAGGCAATTTATTTGCTTCTTCAACAAGAGAAGGGTCATTAACGGAATATCCTATGTACATTTCATCACCAACAAGCCTTCTTATAACCTCTGGAGGAAGATCTTCCCTGCCCACATGAACACCGTCCGCGG
>WFPJ01000064.1 GCA_015487615.1 Aquificales bacterium
GGTTTAACCTCCGCTTCTGTTGAAGGTATACTTAGAAGTGTCGCTGTGGGATTGTATCACTATTACAATCCTCTCCTTGCGGCGGAGGGTAGCAGGGTGGTTTCTTTATTAACTCACAGGAGTGAATATATATCAGCTGGTTCTGCTGTTTTGGGAGCTTTTATTTCGATGCTTGTATCAGATTGCGATATAGGTTCAGTGGACGAAAAAATAGATCTTATAAATAAGTTACAAAGAATTTCGGATAGTAGCAGGCTTAACAAAGTGTTGGATAAAGTTAAAGAGTTGTTATTGAATGGAGCTGATGTTGATACCGCCATATTTGAGTTGGGAAACGGAAGTTTTGTACTTGAATCCCTTCCCCTTTCTATGTTTATATTTCTTTCGTACGCGGATGATCCGCAGGAAGCCTTTTGGCAAGGTGTGAATTCGTACGGTGAGTTCGGTGGTGATACCGATTCAATAGGATTTATGGTAGGAGCTTTCGTAGGGGCGAAGTTCGGTATTGATGTTTTCCCGAGGGAGCTTGTTGATAATCTTGAAAATTCAGGTTATTATATAAATATCGCAAATAAACTTACGGATATTATTAAGGAATCTGTTAAAGGAGGATAGAGAAAATGGCTTATAAGTTACAGGAGAGTTTTTTGAACACAGCGAGAAAGAGAAGAGTAAAAGTCTCAATATACCTTGTTAACGGGGTTAGATTACAGGGAAGAATAAAGTCCATGGATCTTTTTACTATTTTGCTTGAAGATTCAAGACAACAAACCCTTGTTTATAAACATGCAATAACAACAATAATACCTCATGAAAGAATAGAAATAGAATTTGAGGAAGAAGGGGTGCCGGGGGCTTCTTAGAGAAGACCCGGCGGTTTTCCTGTTGAAACAACAAGTCTTTCCACGGGCTTGTCACCTTTTAGATGGCTTTCTATTATTTCATCCACATCTTCCGATTTAACATTTCCGTACCATACCCCTTCGGGATATACAACTATTGTAGGACCTATTGCGCATGGACCTAAGCAACCAGTAGGTGTAACTGCCACATTCATCATAAGGTCTGGATCCATTTGAATTTTCTCCATAAGGGTTTGATATATTTCTCTGCTTCCTTTATCTGCGCATGAACCCATCGGGTGACCAGGAGGTCTTTGATTAACACATACAAATACATGTTTAAATCCCATTTTCCACCTCCTTTGGAGTGTGCAATTATTTTATCAGTAGTGTTTTAGAATATATTATGAGTTTTATCACTTTAAGACTTTGCTTGTTGCTTTGTAAAATACAATGAGATCCAAAGCCGCCATATCTATATTCGTTTCTTTGCTAATGTCTTCAAGCACTTTTTCTGTTTCTTCATAAATCCTGGGTGTTAGGGTTTTGAAAGGTTTTATAAGTTTATTGGATACCAGAAACCTTATAACATGTCTGTCAAGTATTGCTATATCTTTAAAACCTATATTCCTGAGAAAATGGGAAGCTTCCTTGTAGCCTATTCCCTTGATTTTTAAAGGGGATGAAGGGTCCGCTATTAGTCTTCTTATTGCTTTGGGATCTTCTTCTTTGATAACCTTCATGATATCTTTTATTTTAGATCTTGCCTCTACAATTCTTTCCGCCCTTTGGCGAGGAAATCTGTGCCCGTATAGTTTTAATTTATTAGTCAGTTCATCTACACTGAATTTTTTAAAACCCTCTATTCCTATGTTTGCTTGTATCTTTATTCCCCTTTCCGCAGAGAAGTTTGCGGTTAAAAGACAAAAGGAAAGCTCTGAAAAGATATCAGCTTTGTATTCTAAGTCTATGTAAGGTTTGAAATTGAATAAGGTTACTCCCTTTTCTCCCAGTTCTTTGAATTCCTTTATTCTTTGTATTATGTGTTTATAAACATTACTTTCTATATTAAAGGGATTATTCATTTATTAGAGGGGCGGGAGAACCGCCCCTTCTTTTTCTGTTAGAACATGGATCTTAGGTAAAGGGTGGGTTTTGTATCTACACCTTGGGGTGCGCTGACATTATCTGCACCTACATATATGACAGCCTTATGACCAGCAAGGTAGTATCCGAGGTATACATCTACCCAACTTTTTGAATCTTGATTAGGTACATTTTCACTTACATATTTGATAGCAAGTCCAAGCTGTCCAAGACCAACTTTCTGTCCAGAGACAATACTTCCTTGAGCGTATAGGGTGGTGCTTGCATCTTGATTAGCTGGCTTTTGATTTATATAACCTATTTGGAGTCCGGGCACTACCGCACCGAAGTTTTGCTCCCAAAACAGGTCTGCGGCAAGATTTGTTTGCTGTTGTCCTCCTATTTCCTCACTTTGATAGCCAACACCTATGGAGAGAACATTTTTCTTTCCGAGGTATGAATCTTTAAGCACGTAACCCTTTTCAGGCTTAAATCCTAACATTGTAGGTGTGAATTGGATCCTTGCCCCTATAACATTTTTGGGTGCATTGTTAGCAATGGATCCGTTACCATAAGCAAGATGATATTTAAGTAACCCATCAGCTATATTACCCCATATAACAAGCTGTCCGTCCCTAAACTTACCGTCTGTTCCGAGGACATTAAAGAGATTAGTTTCATTATATCCAGTAGGTACTATGTAGCCGTATGATGTTGTAAGAGACACTCTGCTGAAGGGTACCCTGAACAGACCCGCCTGAATCCTGAATGCATCCGCAAACTTAAGACCGAAGAAGGCATCAGTTACCTTTTCCCTGAAAAGGGAATCGGCTTCACCTCCCTTAGTGTCGGTATCAATGTTGGTACCGAAGTAAACAATACCACCTATTTTACCCTTAAAGGTTATCCTTGCACCATCGATACCAAATGAGGTACCATCATCTCCTAATTCTGCTTTTATCTTCTGTCTGTACATAACATCAAGATATGAGTTTTCATCAACTCTTATCTTTACAGCTTCCGCTGGAGAGGGGAGTAGCATACCCACACCCATTACCGCCGATAGCAGTACGAGACCTTTCTTCATATCTAACCCTCCTTTGGTAATTAATTACAAAATGTATTATAAACCTTAAAAATTTTTGATGTCAATAAATATGTTGAATTAAGGCTATTTTGGTTTATACTATTATTCTGCATAAATGCAAAGGAGGTGATAATATTGGCAGTTGTAGTAGTGGGTGAAAATGAGCCTTTTGAAAAGGTTCTCAGAAGATTCAAAAGAGTTGTGGAGCAAGAAGGTATATTAACAGAGGTGAAGAGAAGGGAATTTTATGAAAAGCCCAGTCAAAAGAAAAAGAGAAAGGAAAGGGCTATGAGGAAGCGATTGTTGAAAGCGCTGAAGAAGAAAAAGAATATGCTATAGTTTCCCCATTTTATATGCTTTAAGTACCTTTTTCTGCTCATTTAATATAAACTTCCTTATCTTATCTTCATAAGCTTTGGGTACATTCAGGAACTTTACTCCTATGCATGTCTTTGTGTGTCCGACATTTCTGTTACGAACTTCCCCTATGAGATTACTTAAGGAGGTCATTTCAAGAGTGAACTCAACAACTATATAATCTTTTTCTTCCACAGGTATATAACCGTCTCTGCAAATTCTTATTCCTGAGGTGCTTATATCTTCAATTATTCCCTCTTCTTCGGGGA
>WFPJ01000065.1 GCA_015487615.1 Aquificales bacterium
TCCATTTTCCGAAGTAGTGTTCCATGTATCCTAAGGAGTAAAGGAATATTACTCCTGCTACGAAGGTTACTACTGCTGTTGTTATGGATGATAGGGGGTCGTAGTAGAGTCCTAAGGAGAGGTTGTAATTTTCAAGGGGTAGGAAGTTGTATAGGGTTATGTGGATGGGTTCTTTGAGTGCTTTGGGTATTATAAGCAGTGACAGTATAAAGGATAGGAATGCTGAAAGGGTTGCTATTATCCCGCTTGTTCTGTCTCCTATCTTGCTTCCTAAGAGTCCTATTACTATAAAACTTAAAAGGGGTATTAAGATTACAAGCACTTCCATCCTTTAACCCCTCATATCCCTTACTTCATCGCTGGACTCTACCTTCCTGTACCTGAATATAGCAATTATTATGCCAAGACCTACTGCAGCCTCAACCGCTGCGAGGGCTATTATGAAGAGGGCGAATATCTGACCTTCAACGAGACCCAGATGGGCATCCGCTCCCACGAAGGCTATGTTTACCGCATTAAGACAAAGTTCCAAGCTCATAAGTATGGTAATTAAATTTCTTCGGACTATAAGCCCGAACATGCCTATACCGAAAATAAGCCCGCTTACAGTAAGGAACGCTTCAAGAGGTATCGCCGTCATAGGTCTGACTCTCCTTCCTTCCTATTAATACCGCTCCTATCATGCCCATTAGTAGTACCAAGGAAACAATTTCAAAGGCAATGAAATATTTACTGAAAAGAATACTCCCTACAACCTCCGCATTACCTATCCTTTCTATAAAAAGTTTTAATTGCTTCTTCGGTGATGCTATAACACCAAGGGTAAATACTATAAACATTTCAATGTACAAGAGAATTATGAAGGGAAAAGCCATAACACCTTCAACCCTATAATGGGAATCCTTTTTTAATGCTTTCTCCCAGGGTACCGCAGTCAAGACAAAAATGTAAAATACAGCTATGGCTACCGCATATATTATGAGTTGTAAGGCTCCTACAAGTTCCGCTCCCGCTACGAAGAAGATACCCGCTATGGATATAAGGGCTGAAAGTAGCCATAGGATAACATAAACTGGATTTGAGAACAAAACAACACCTAAGGAAGAAATAACCGCCCATGCGGAGAAGATTAAGAAAACTATAATCTTAAACATAACCTCTCACCTTATACTTACATCATTTTCATACCAGAGCCTTTGCCTATGTTCATCATCTGACCATATCTTATCCTCTTCCTTTTCCCTTCTCCTCTGCCAATCCCTTCCTATCTCCTCAAGGGCTTTAAGATCCAGAATGGCATCTTTTCTTGAGTAGCTTGCGGTTTCGTGTATATCACTGTTGAACAGACAATCAACGGGACATGCATCAACACACAAACCGCAGAAGGTACAAAGCATCAAGTTCATGTTAAATACACCTATAACCCTTTTACCGTTGGGTAATTTCTCCGGTTCTATTTCAAAAAGCTGGGGTACTGGACAAGCCCTTTTACACAGAAGACAAACAACACATCTACTGTGACCCGGCCTTACCTCTATCTTCATCCTTTCAACCCATTCGTTGAAAGCGGGTTGGGGTTCCCTTCCGTCTATAACTTTGTGGCCCAAGAATCCCCTGAATCTCTTGGGGGGAGTAAGCTTTTCATAAGGATAGTGGGTTGTTATTGTCCTTCTGAATGCTTGTTTTAGGGTTACCGTAAGCCCCTTTATAAAATCTATAAAAAGAATTCTCTCAATAATATTGAGAGGTCTCTGGAAAACCCTCTTTACCATGGCTTTACCTCCATATCAAAGGTGCTATAACTGCTGTTATAACGAGATTAAGCAAAGCCAAGGGTAGCATAACCTTCCATGCTATTGCGGTTATCTGATCTATCCTGTAACGGGGTAAGGTCCAGTGTAACCACAGTACGAATAGCAGAAGAAGGGCGACCTTTAATACAAACCATACGAAGGGTGCAAAAGGGCCCAGGAAGAAAAGAGGGTCAACAAAGCCCAGGAAGGGTATGTTTATAGGTGACCAACCTCCGAAAAATAGAACCACCGCTATAGCTGAGAGGGTCAAAACTTCCACATACCATTCTACAAGGGGGAAAAGTCCGAATTTTATACCGCCGTACTCAACTGTAAAACCTGTAACAAGTTCCGCTTCCGCCTCTTGTATATCAAAGGGAACCCTACCCGTTTCAGCAAGTAATGAGAACATATAAACAACAAAGGCGACGGGCTGAATCCAGAAGTACCAAAGCTTTTGATCTATCTGAGCTTGAACTATCTCAAAGGTTGATAATGTTCCCGCCAACATTAGAGGACCCATTACAGCAAAAGTGATTGCCACTTCGTAGGATATTATTATTCCCGCCTTTCTCATACTTCCTATGAGGGCGTATTTTGAATTGGAAGCCCATCCCGCAAGGGCTATGGCATAAACCGCAAGGGAGCCGAGTCCAAAAACAAGAAGTATTCCCACATTAACATCTGTTAATATGGGTTTTATCTCCCTTCCCCCTATTTCTATTGTGGGACCGAAAGGGACTACCGCAAATACCAGAACCGCGGGTACAAGAGCCATTATAAGGGCGAGGTTATAAAGGAAGCGATTTCCATATCTAGGAAACAGATCTTCTTTTGTGATAAGCTTCACTCCGTCCGCAATAGGTTGAAGAAGACCGTGCCAACCGACCACCATGGGACCCGGCCTTCTCTGTATATGTGCAGCAACTTTTCTTTCAACGAGGGTAAGATACGCACCTATCCCTAAGGCTATTATAAGTATTACAAGTATCTTTATAAGAATAATAAGAATGTTGATCGCGATTTCCATCATCTTTAGCTCCGAAATAAAAGGCATTAATAATATACCAGAATTTAAAGGCAATGTTGAAGTTATTACTTTTCAGGTGTAGGTTTTTCCTTATATCTAAGGTAGGTAAGAAGGTAATCACCCGCGGATATGTAAGCAAAGGCTATCGCAAGCCACAGGGCGATCTCTCCGCCCCTTATATCCGCGGTTATAAGGAAGAGGCTTGCAAATTCTAAAAATGCTTTTATCTTTCCGAGCATGGATGCTTCCATAATTATTCCCTTTTCTGCAGCGAGGCTTCTGAACAGTGATATAAGTAGCTCTCTCACCGCAAGAAATATAACCGGTACAGCATCAACCTTGTCTATACCTACAAGGGCTATAAATATGGAAAGAGAAAATATCTTGTCAACAACGGGATCGTAAAGTTTGCCAAAGTTTGATTTATCTCCTTTTCTTGCAAAATTGCCGTCAAACCAATCGGTCAGTCCCCCTATTAATATAAGGAAAGAGGCGGGTGCTAATCTGTCTTCAAGTATGAGTATAACTATGGGTGCTGTTAGAATAAGCCTTAATGTAGTAAGGAGATTAGCCATCCCTTCACAAATAATATAGCAATTATATTTTTATGCATACTATTTTAAAAGGTGGACTTTTTAAACTACTTTTTTATTGGCTTTGTAGCAGGCATCTTTTACAGCGAACACATATACAGGCAGGCGAAAAAATTTCCCAAAAGGCATCACTTTTTCAATTTCTTTACAAGATTTTCCGCCATGGCTTTATTTTTGTATCTTATTATAAGAAATGCGGAAGGTGTGTATATAGCGTACCTTACGGTGGGTCTCTCCGTAGGTATAATCACACACGTTTTGGTGAGGGGTTTCCTTCTGATAAAATACTAACGGTGAATGGAAATAATTACAAATATAAGCTATATACTTAAAGATCCTCTGGTTCAATTCTTCCTGTGGATGGCTGTTCTACACATTATAGGCCAAGTTTTTGTTGATAAGAAGATTTCCTTCTGGATAGCTTCGGTGGCTACAACCTTTTTATGGTATAAATACAGGGATCCCTATACACCCGCCTACGCGTGGGGAATAATAGTGGGATTTATTCTGCTTGCTTACATATTAAAAATAGTTTTCCACTTCAATATATTTTTGTTTCTAAAAGGTAGAAAGAGATGTCCCAAATGCTATGAGGAGGCCCATTTGAGGGCAAAGGTGTGCCCCTTTTGTGGTCATGTATTCTCGGAAAAGGATGATTTGAAAGAGGGGGATTGAAAACCGTTTTCTCAAGGATAACATAATAGTATTATGGGTGTGGATAATATACTGAGATTCATGAGGAAGATAGCTATCAGAAATTTAAGGAGGGCAAGAAGGGATCAGCTTGACGGTTTTAGAGTAAGGGTAAGGCTTGAGGATATGCGTGCCAGAATGAGGAAGATAGGTTAAAATTCTACATATAAGGTAGGGGCCGTAGCTCAGTTGGGAGAGCGCCGATATGGCATGTCGGAGGTCACGGGTTCGAGTCCCGTCGGCTCCACCAACTAAACCATGATAGAGCTTCTATCTCCCGCCAAGGTTAACTTCGGTTTGTGGATCACAGGCAGGAGAATGGACGGGTACTATAACATTGTTACCCTTTTCAGAAAGATAAGCCTTTACGATGTTATATACATAAAAGAGGGTCCCTTCAGGGTCACCACAAATACGGGCATTCCGCAGGGGGAAAATGTTGTCTATAAAGGGCTTAAGATGTTTTCGGAGAGGACGGGGACTGATATACCTTTTTCCATATATATTGAAAAACACATCCCGGAAGGATCCGGTTTAGGCGGTGGTAGTTCAAACTTGGCTGTAACCCTCAATGCAATTAATGAACTTCTGGGTTGTCCACTGAGTGAGGAAGAATTAAGGGATTTGACCGCCCAAATTTCTTCCGATGCTCCCTTCTTTTTAAAAGAGGGCAGTGCTATAGGGAAAGGGAAGGGAGATATACTCCAATATGTTAATCTTCCGGAGGTTGAATTAACGGTAATATACCCAGGTGTAAAATCATCAACACGGCGTGTGTATGCGTGTGTAAGGGACAATATGTTGACTGAGGAGGCGGAGGTTGATATGATAATAAAGGATATAATAGAGGGGAGTACTGAAAGAATGGGTAATGTATTGGGTGATATAGCCTGTGAGCTTTATCCGGAGATAGGAGAGGTTAAGAGATTTGTAGAATATTTAGGGTGCAGGGCTTTTGTGAGCGGAAGTGGTTCTTGTGTTTTTTATATAGGAGAACCCTTGCCTGAAATAAAAAAAGGTGCTAAGTTAAGAAATTGGAGAGTTTTTTCCGTTAGAACGCTGGATGGGGTGTAGCTCAACTGGCAGAGCACCGGACTTTGGATCCGGGGGTTCCTGGTTCGAGTCCAGGCACCCCAGCCATTAAATCCCAAATAGGAGTAACAAGGCATGTACAGACCTCTCAAACTGCTGACGGGAACAGCCAATGTGCCTTTGGCAAAAGAGGTATCAGAATATCTTGGCGTTTCCCTTTCCGATATGCTAGTTACGAAGTTCAGTGATGGAGAGGTGAGGGTTCAGATCAATGAATCAATGAGGGGTGGGGATGTATTTGTTATTCAGTCTCTTTCCTATCCCGCAAATCAACACATAATGGAACTTTTGCTTATAATAGATGCCCTTAAAAGGGCATCAGCGGGTAGGATAACCGCTGTCATACCTTATTTTGCTTATGCCAGGCAGGACAGGAAGGACAGACCGAGAGTCCCCATAAGTGCAAGACTTTTGGCTGACATTATAACTGTTGCGGGTGCCAATAGGGTTGTTACTATAGATCTTCATTCTCCCCAGATACAAGGCTTCTTTGATATACCCGTTGATAATCTTTACGCATTGCCCGTTATATACGAGTACATTAATAAGCATCTTGATCTGAGGGATCCCATTGTGGTCTCACCCGATGCGGGCGGTGTGGAGAGGGCGCGTCAGCTTGCCAACAAGCTGGGTTGCGGTATAGCGATTATCTACAAAAGGAGACCTGAGCCTAATAAGGCGGAAGTTTTTGATGTTGTGGGTGAAGTTGAAGGTAAGGAAGCAATAATAGTAGATGACATAATAGACACAGGAGGAACTGTTGTTGCTGCATCAAATCTCTTACTTAACAAAGGAGCAAAGAGGGTTATAGTCTGTGCAACCCATGGTGTGTTGTCTGGACCCGCTGTTGACAGGTTGGTTGATTCTCCCATAGAAAAAGTAATAATAACCAACACCATACCTGTTGGTGAAAAGAGTTTTCATAAGCTTGAAGTTATCTCGGTTGCACCCCTTCTTGCAGAAACAATAAAAAGGATACATGAAGAGGATTCCGTCAGCTCCCTCTTTTCCTGAGAAGTTCAATAACCTTCTTAAAGAAGGGTGGATACTCCGCTTCAAATTCCATCCAATTACCCCTTGAAGGATGAAAAAAACCCAGTTTAAAGGAAAGTAGCATTATACAGCCCTCTTCCAATACATCCTTTATCTCCGGAAGGAAAGAAGGTTTGAAGCCGTATAGCCTGTCTCCTATAACCGGATGTCCCATATGGGACAGGTGTACCCTTATCTGGTGGGTCCTTCCAGTATATATTCTTACCTTCAACAGGGTTGCATCGGTAAATCTCTCCTCAACCCAGAATTCTGTTATGGCTTCCCTCGGCTTTGCGGTGTAGATGCTGAACTTTTTCCTTTCCCTTATATGTCTTCCTATGGGTAAGTCTATTATCCCGTGATCCTCTTTTACCGTTCCTTTTACAACTGCCTTATATATCTTTAGTGTTTTTCTGTCCTTGAACTGATAAGAAAGGGATTTATGGGCTTTATCATTCTTTGCAACTACCATGAGACCCGAAGTTTCCTTGTCAAGCCTGTGAACTATACCAGGTCTTTCTTTTCCCCCAACAGATGACAGGTTTGAAAGTTTTGAAAGCAAAATGTTTACAAGTGTACCCTTTTTATGGCCGGGTGAAGGATGAACGACGATGTTACAAGGTTTGAATATTACGCCTATGTCCTCATCCTCATAAAGTATCTTTATATCTCCCTCCTCGGGTTCAAGTTTTATCTCTTCGGGCGGTGGTATAAGTATCCTTATTTTATCTCCCTCTTTTACCCTTACCGATGCCTTTTTTACCGCCTTCTCGTTTAGAAATACCTTGCCTTGGTTTATGAGCTTCTGTATAAAGCTTCTTGAAAGCTCCGGAAATTTCTCTCTTATTTTTATGTCAAGCCTTCCCTGACCTTCGGAAAAAAAACTCCTCTCTTCCTCACCCATTTAGGATATAGTTTAAACATAATGAAAATACTAGTAACCGGCGGTGCGGGATACATAGGTTCTCACACTGTTAAGCTCTTGGGGGAAAGAGGATACGAGATTCTTGTATATGACAATTTATCCACCGGTAATGAGTGGGCTGTGTTGTACGGGAAGCTTGTTAAGGCGGATCTTTCTGACAAAGAAACTGTCAGAAAAGTAATAAGAGAATTTAGACCCGATGCGGTAATTCACTTTGCCGCATATATAGTTGTACCCGAGAGTGTCAGGGAGCCTCTTAAGTATTACAGGAATAATGTGGTAAATACTCTTAATCTTCTTGAGGCTATGATGGAGGAGGGAGTAAATAACTTTGTTTTCTCTTCCTCCGCTGCGGTTTACGGCATACCTGAAAAAGTGCCTGTTGACGAAGAAGCTCCCTTAAATCCCATAAATCCCTACGGGGAAACGAAGGCAACAGTTGAAAGGATTTTAAGGGATTTTGATAGAGCAATGGACAACTTCAGATATGTATCACTCAGATACTTTAATGTAGCTGGGGCGGACCCTGATAAAAAGATAGGTTTTGCCTATCCCGACCCCACCCATCTTATTATAAGGGCGGTCAAAACCGCAATAGGGGAGTATAAA
The DNA here is from genome assembly GCA_015487615.1 of Aquificales bacterium. Taxonomy (GTDB): domain Bacteria; phylum Aquificota; class Aquificia; order Aquificales; family Aquificaceae; genus WFWF01. Next base: position 7,768 of record WFPJ01000065.1, read on the forward strand.
ACCCTTTATATATACGGCACGGATTATCCTACAAGAGACGGTACATGTATAAGGGATTATATACATGTTGTTGATCTTGCGGAAGCCCATCTTCTTGCGGTTAATTACCTTGCGGAAGGTGGTAAAAGTATTGTTCTTAATTGCGGTTACGGTAGGGGTTACTCTGTCCTTGAGGTAATTGACACCGCCAAGAGGGTAACGGGTGTTGATTTTGATGTGAAAGAAGCACCGAGAAGGGAAGGCGATCCGCCCGAACTTGTTGCAAAGGCAGAGAAGATAAAAAGGGTTCTCGGTTGGAAACCCGTTTATGACGATCTTGAGTTCATAATAAAGACCGCCTGGGAATGGGAGAAGGAATATATAAAAAGGATGGGGGAGGATTTTACCTCCCCCTTGCCCTTAGGAGAAGAGTCTTCTCAGAAGGGGAATAAGGGACAGCAGTAGGAGGATGGGACCTGTTCCAGTGTTACATCCCCTTCTTCTCTGGGAGGATGTTTCTTCCTCTTTTTTCTCAAAAGTAGCCTTGCATAATTTGTCGCTGTCCATTGTTATGGAACATTCTGCACTGTCACCGCAAACTGCACAGTCATCGTCCCATCCTTTGAAGGTGTAGCCCTCCCCAGGCTCCGCTTTAAGGACAACCGATTCACCCCTTCCGAAGGTCTCGTTGCAATCACTACCGCAGTCAATACCTTCAGGTGTACTCGTGACCTTTCCTTCTCCTTCAATGTTTAACGAAAGCTTGTATCCGAATTCATCCGCTCCTATGTCAACAGCACTTCCCAGTATCCTTTTGTCTCCGTCCATGTCCTCCGGGGGTAAGTAGTGTGCGAGGTTGTCTCCCGCGTCTATTGCGGGGGAAGAGGGTTTAAGGTGGAAGTTACCATCCGAAGGGTTCTGAAGCTGAGGGTCATCCGTTAGATTGGCATCAAAGTAGTAGTAATCAGTCCGTGTAATTACAATATCCTGAGATACAAGCCTGTTATTGTCCGTATCATCATCGTTTGTAGGATCAAATTTTGCATTATTACCGAGTATGTTGTTTTTCAAGAAGACCATGGCTCCTAATGTGTCTCCGTCTCCGTCCGACTCTATGTAAATATCTCTGCCATCCGTAGTTGAGGAGTTGTTTCTTACTATATTGTTATGAAGGTGAACAGCGGATGCATTGTCCATTATCCTTATGTTAAAACCACCTCCTGTTGCACTCGTACCGTTTGCTGAGTTGCCCCATACGGTGTTATTTGTAACAAATAGTGAGCTTCCTCCAAAAAGCTCTACATATACTCCGCCTCCGTTGGATGAGGATGAAGTGTTGTTACTTATGATATTGTTTATAAGCTGTGCAGAGGAATTATTATTCATAAAGAGATATATAGCTCCTCCCTCTGCTGAAGATTCGTTATCTGAAAATACATTTGCGTAAACCTTTACTTTGCCTCCGGTAGTGTAAACCGCCACAGAACCACCCCTACCACCGCCTGAATAATTTTCTTTAAAGGTGTTTTTATACAATACAACGTTCCCGTAATTCGTCATAATGTGCATCCCCCCGCCTTCTCCTGTAGTTTCATTGTTTATAAATTCACATCCCCTTATGTTTACACTTCCGGATGTAGTGGAGATGCGAAGGGCTCCGCCTCCTCCCGTGAATTTATCATATCCTCTTTGGAACTTGATTCCCTCAATGTTTATTGTGACACCTGCGTCGGGACTGATGGTGGATATTTTCAGGATTCTGAAGCGGTCATCGGTTGCATCGTCGTTGTCAATGTCTCCGTCAAGTACGGGCGGATCGGAGAAGTCCTCCGCCCTTATGGTGAGCGGTTTGTTGTCAACTATAACCACATTTAGGGGACCTATAAGCTCGTATGTACCCCCTTTGAGGTAGATTGTATCCTCCTCTCCGTTAGCCCTTGCCATATCAAGAGCTGTTTCAAGACCGCACGGGTTTTCTTGGGTGCAGGCGGAACCGCTTCCGTCGGGTGACACATAAAACTCCGTACCTTCTGATAAACCCGCGAGAATTAATAAAGCAAAAAGGCTTTTGGAATAAAATTTAACCATGACTGTACCCCCCTTAAAGTTTTTTAATCTCCCTCTCCGATATATATGAATTACATAATCCGTTAACCAGTAATCAGGAAGGTAAAATTACCAGCTCAGTACCAAAAGGTATAGGCGAGATTAAGCCTTAATATCTCTTCCCTGACCCCTACACGGTTTGTATATATATCCAGTTGTATATTCAATCTATCTCCGCCTATTAAGGGACCGCCCCCGCCAGCCTTTACCCCGAAGTAAGTTCCCTTTATCCCGAAGTTGTAACCGCCTTCTATGTGTAGTATAGGCTTCCAGGAAGGTGTGTAGTTATAAAAGTCGGAAATTGAATATCCCAAACCCGCGGTAATAAAATTTGTAGGAAGATAACTTCTGTTACCTTCATAAATTCCTACGCTTGTGAACATTATGAGTCTTTCGTCTTCGCTTATCGGGTTAAGTTTGTAGCTCAGCTCTCCGTAAAAGTTGGCGCCCTTTCCGAGGTATGTACCCTCTTCCTTGAAGAATTCGGATACTCCAAGATTGGTGTAGGAGAGGATGCGGTCGGTTATATAAATATTTGCTGATATGCTCAGGGTGTTCTTATATCCGTAGAACTCAAGGTAAAGTGTATCGGTCGCATCAATACCCCTTCCTGCAAGGATGCCTAAATCCGTACCCTTACCCTTTTTATATATCTCTCCGAATAGCTTAAAGACATCGGATACCCTTCTCCTCCAGCCAGCTCCTAACTTTAAATAACCTGTGTTCTTAGCTTTCTCAACGGATAGGTTAAAAGCTCTTCCGTCCGGAAAGTTGCCACTACTTTTACTAAACATACCATTAAGGGTTAGACCCTTAAATCTTGCAGAAATGTTCCCCCTTGTTTCGGAAACGCGTAGTCGGGAGTAAAATAGGACACCCGTGCTGAATCTGTTTCCGAGACGGATGTATATGTCCTTTATGTAGCTTCTTGCAAAGGAATTACCCTTTATGTTTTCAAAGGCAAGGTTTACCGCTTTTCCTTTTTCACCTATCATATCAAGGGCTAATATCCTCTGACTTTCGGAAATATCCCTTCTCTTTAACCCCTCCCTTATTAAAGCTGTGTCCCTCCTTTTAAGGGCAAGTTCAAGGCTAACCCATCCTTCTACTTCGTATCCTTTCCTGTTCATTAAATAGATAACCCTTTGATATTTCCCTTCATGCATTAGCCTTGATATGTAAACATTCTTCTTCCTTTTGTCATCCGCTCTTGCTTTTTTAAGAAACAGCCTGAAAGTGTCCGCGGGTAAGAAGGGCATGCCCGTTTCAAGATAGGGCAATATAAGGTCTTTGTTGCCTTTAATTTTATTTTCAAGCCTTTTAAAGTACATAAATCTGTGATAGGTAGCTTCTTTCGTCCTACCCAATGCATTAAGAATACCTATATAAAGAAGTTCATCCTTTTCCTTAGCGTGTTTGTATGCGCCGAGAGCCTTTGCACTATCGCCCACCACAAGGTAGGCTCTGGAGAAGGTAAGGGCAAGCTCTGGATCTCTTTTGTACTTTTCATATCTTTTAACTGCCCTCTTTAATACCTTTATGTCCCCAGTTTCTATAAGAAGGTGAAGGTAGTTTTTAAGAATTGCTTTGTCAAATTTAGCATTAAGGAAGGTTTCTATCTCCCCGATCGCTTTCTCTTTAAAGCCTGCCTTTTCAAGGGCGTTTATGTAAAGTATGAAAAGGGGGGTACTTTTGCTGAGTACATGCCTGTTCTCCTGAGCTATTTTTATGACCCCTTTTAGGTTTCCATTGTTAAAGGAAACCCTCATAGCCCTCTCCAGGAAGATTAACTTCTTAAACTTTTTCCACCCTTCAAGACTCAGGTGTACAGCCCTTCTCGGATTTTCCGCTTCGTATATAAAGGAAAGTCTTTCATAATCTTTTTCCCTTCCCCATCCCATTGAGATGAGCTTCTCTGCGGACTCCTTAAAAATATCAAACTTCCCGAGCATCCAAGAAAGGTCCGCCTTTTTTGTAAGTGTCTTTTTGCTTTCATGAGAAGCCCTTTTAAGTACATCAAGGGCTTTATTAAATTCCCGCAAGGAGATAAAAGTATCCGCCTTAAGAAGTAAGATCCTTTCGTCCTCACCGTGAAGTTTTTCATACTCTTCTATAACCCTGAGAGTTTCTTCCTTACGACCGAGGGTTAGTAATGTATCCGCCAGTTTAAACATGGATTCTCTGTCCTTTAACATGCTAAGTTGTTCTATCATCCTTTCATAGTCTCCTAAAGTCTCATATATCTTCGCCTTTTGAACTGGGGATGAATCTACTTCATCAAGGAATTGAACGGCAATATCTGGTCTTTCCAGGTTGACAGACAGATTAAATATATGACGGGCAAGCTCGGGATTTTTGAGAATATTGTACGCCCTGAGGTAGGCTGTAAGTGCCTCCGAGGGTTTCCCTTTCCACAGCAGAACATCTCCGTAAGTTTTCCACCAGTAATAGCTGTCGGGAAATTCCTTTATAGCTTTTTCTATTACATTCAAAGCCCTCTCAAGATTTCCCGCTCCGAGATGGCTTTCAACCATTAGTCTGTAAAGCTCCTCGTCCGCGGAAAAGGAAAGCTTTGAAAATAGAAGCAGTATAAGGATAAAAATTTTTTTCATTTAATTTTCTCCGATAGGATTTGTGATACATCTGAAGCGAAGACGGGATCGCCCGTCTCAAGGGCTGATTTTACGATCTCCTTTATCAAGGCGCTATCACTGGGTACAAAGGGCAGGCATGCCCTTATAAACTCTTTAAGTGCTTTAGTATTTCCTGAAGCTTTTATCTTCATAAGGGCTTTGCTTATCACCCTTTTCCTTTTTGCGTGATTTCTTCCCTTAAGGATATGATTAAGTATCTTTCCCCCTTCTTCGTGATTTCCCACTATAAAAGAGGTTGCCATGAGTTCTTCCAGAAGTTTATTCTTTTCCTCTGGGTATAGACTTATGTATTTTCTGAGAAGTTGATGTGCTCTTTTATACTTCCCCCTTTCCTTTTCAAAGGCATAGAGAAGGAGCCATGTGTTCTTATTTGAAGGCTTAAAGGCATAGGATAGCTTCCGAGCTTCCCTTGTTTTACCCGAATATACCGCATATATAAAAGCCCTCTCCTTCCATAAATCCTCCTTCGTTTCTTCTGCAAGCTTTTTTGCTACATTAAAAGCTATCTGTGGAAGATTCATATTTACGCTCTCTTCAAATATCTCTGCAAGCATATTTTTGTCCGTTTCAAGCTTTACAAATTCTGTGAGGGTTTTCTTTATCTCTTTCTTGAGATGTTTGTTCCCTTCAAAGTACTTCCTTTTAAGGAAGTAATACTTTGTGTATAAAAATTGTGTTTCATTGTCCAAGATATTTTTTATCCGCTCAATTTCTTCCCTGTTAGACAGCAGGGCGTATCTTTTGAGAAGGGCAAATTTGAGGTCATAAGGTGGATCTATATTCAAAAGGGCTAATATGTATCTTTTGGTAAGATGGGGGTTTACCTCTTCGGATTCTAATATTATTCTTTCAATCCTTCCCTTGGGGAAAAGCAACACCATAAGTATTACCGAAATAAGTACAAAGGCGAATATAGCTTTTAATGTGAAGGAATCTTCAAGGACAAGAGACTTCAACCTTAGCATCGCTTCCTCCCCTTAATACGAATCTATCCCCTTCCCTCATTATCCCTGCTCCCCTTATAATGCACTTTGAGGATATGAAGGTAGCCTTGAGGGGAAGGAAGGATTCAAAGATATATGTAAAGGTTTTATTTGTTCTTTTAAAACCCACAACCTTACCGTTTGAAGACTCAAACCAAAAGGGCGGTTTTTCCGGAGACAGAATTATTCTGTATTCTCCGGAATTATCAAGGTGTATGTATATAAAATCCCTTTCTTCCTTAAAGCCCGTTACACCTTTGCTTCTGAGCAGGTCGGGGTAGCCCCATCCCTTCGGTACTCTTAGGGTTCTTATAAACCCTTCGTTTTTTACTATAAAGCCTTCCTTTATTTTTATTATCGCGGTATTTCTAAAATCCAGCACTTTCCTTATGTACTCGGACCCGTAGAGGGGAGTTATATCTTGTGAAAGGGCATAGTCGTAAACTTCTTTTAATGCCTTCAGGGAAGAGTGTTTGTATCCCGAGTAGAAGTGATAGTATATGGATATGGGTTTTAGTCTTTTCGGTCTCCCAGTGAGTTCAAAGGTTTGTATAACATTTATGTATCCCCATAAGGGATCTGTCCACAGGTTCGTGTATATATTTTCATTCTGTGAAGGTGCATATACCTGAAAGAAGCCTTCAAGGTCTATACCCATTGGTGATATAAATTTCAGAAAGGGATTCTTTTCGGTAATAGATGTACCCCCCCCGTTCATATTAAAGAGTTTATTTTTATATGCGTATCTTAGTATCTCTGGCGTAGGATCCGTATTGCCGGACCAGAGGAATACTTTAACCTCCTTATCTTTAACAAGCCTATTTCTTATGTAGCTTACTGATCCTGATATCTCCCTTTTGAAGTCAAGCTTGTAACCTTTTATGGGTAGATGATATCCGTATTTAAGCTCAATATATTTGGCTGTTTTTAAATTCCATACAAAAGGATGGGAGAAGGAATGGGAAGCGGGTTCCACGTGTTTTAGGCTGAATATACTTCTTGCTATATCTTCCAACCTTTTAGATCTATCTTCCGCCAGACCCCAGGGGGCTATCTCACCCTCTATTATGGATACGGTGTGGGGTATCCTGTAGTTCTTTAATATTTCATCCCTTATAATCTCCCCGTTTGTTTTTGTAGGATCAATCTTTGATATATCGTAGAACCCGTCCCCGTCAATATGAACAGTTAAAATCCTTTTGCCGTTTTCGGTTGTTACATCTGGCACGGGAAAATCAGGGTTGAAAACCTCTTTAAATATTTCAAAGGGATCAAATACCCATAAACCTTCTTCATTCAAAAGGGAGTTGCCGAGTGCAAAACCTCCCCACTCTGTTATTACAAGGGGGGTGTGTTTTTCTCCTTTGACTGGAAAGGTCAATATAGCCTTGCCCTCTGTGGAATTAACTATTATATGTGTGTAAAAAGAAGCGGGCGGTATTTCAAAGACTTTGTATCCTTCAGCAATAAGGGGCTTGCCTGTAAGGACTGGTTTTTTAAGACTCTTTATTCTTATCCCGAAGTAATCCGATATGTCACCGTCTTCCTCTTTGAAGGGTAATTCCCTTATAAAAAATAGTTTTAAGCCTTTGTCTTTTGCCTTTTTAAGCCAATCATTAAGATCTTTATTTTTATTTTTTACATATAATGCAATAACACCCCTGTAACCGCCTTCCGCAGATATCTCGGGTAACCTTCCGTTTACATCAATGAGCACGGGTATAAAACCGAGGTATTCAAGGGGTAATTGAACAAATCTGTGTACCCAGGACCAAGCAGGGTTTTCAAAGACTGAACTGTCATAAAGCAGAACTATCTTTCTCGGCACGGGTGTACAGTTTGAATATCCAAAGTTTTTAAGATATTTATCAGAGATATAAGGAATAAAACCCAAGCGGTTTATAAGCCTTATATATTCATCCTTTTTGCTAATGTCATACTCTATCACGATGACCCTTTTACCTTCTTTTGACAGATCTTTTAAAAGGTCTATCAGCGTATTGCGTATCTTTTTATCCTCTTTAAAAAGGCTTTCTACTACTATACCATCTATATCCTCTTTAATGTGATGAAGTATTTCAAAACCTCTGTTTATAACTATGGTGATATTTTTAAAATTTTTCCTGAGATCCTTTATAAATCTTACTAAGGATTCCTCATACTCTTTTATGTCTTTACCTTTAAGCGCGAGTTTGTAACTATCAAGGGTATCCAAGAAAAGACCTTCAAAACCTTCTTTTTCTATTAATCTCTTTGCTTCATTTATTAAAAAATCCCTGTATTCCTTTTTTCTTATATCAAGTATGTATGTGTTCCATACTTTATTTTCGCCTATCACGAACTTCTCCAGCTTATTTTTTACCTCGTGCCTTTCCTTTTCACCCACGCTGAGATAGGCTATGAGCTTTCCCCTTTTCTTCATGTAGAACTTTTCTCTTATAGCTTTAATGTGTGTGTTTTGGGGAGACAGGACTATCCAATCATAGGTATAAAGAATATCGTCTGGTATATTTACATTAGAATAAATAAAAAGAACACAGAAAGGTATATTTTCTTCAGCACTTGTTATAGCATGCATACTAAGACACAGCCATAAAAGTCCTGTAAAGTATCTCACTTAGGAACCTCCTGAGAATCAGCATAGCCATAATGTTTGTTATCAGCAAAGACAAAGTATATCCGTATCCGTAGAAGTAGGGACCCAGATACAGGGTAAGCAGGGAAAGTATAAGGTTTGTTAATGTAAATGTAATGCTAAGAAGGGCGAGATGCTTCCTTAGATCAAAGTAAGAGATGATGGAGAATAGGATCATAAAGCTGAGTTGAAGCGTTGCCCCCATTAAAAGTATGTTGAAGAGGGGGATGTATAGGAGTGAAATGTTGAGCAGTTTGAATATGTGTTCTTGAGCGAGGACAATCAGTATGTTTACTATAAGTTGTAGCCTAAGCGTATCAAAGAATACTGCTTTAGCACTCCTTATCATTTCGTTGGCGAGGTTGTAGAGATAATCAAGGGTTCCCCATTTTCTTACTGCTTCATAATATTCATTGTGAATTTCCGCAAATTCACCTTCCAACTTCAGGAAAAATACCGCCATTCCCGGGATGAGGGCTATATAGGAGAGGATAACCGGCATATCGTAGAGGACAGAGATTCTGAGATTTGAAAAGAGGGTTGTACCGGTTGAAGGATTGAACCAAAACAGTAATTTATCTATCCATATACCCAGGTTATAAAACAGACCTGCTATCCCGAGGGAATAGTAAGCCCTTCCCTTTTTTAAAAAATCAAAATCTATAAGCCTTTTTGAAGGGTATGTAAGTAATACCTTTGATGCCAGCAGGCACAAGAGCAGGGACTTTCCTATGTAGAATCCCAGAAAAGCCAAGAATAAATCTTTTTTTATAAATGTTAACATCAGTACACCTATGATGCTGTATGAGAGGATGAAAGAGAAGAATATATATCCGTACCTTTTAATGCCTGTAAGAAGTGAGTTTGAAATCCATAAACCCGAGAGGGTTGAGAGTAAAAAAGGAAAGAGGATTCTGAAGTTAATATCCTCTTCCCTGAATAGTAAAGGAGACAGAAATATCCCTATAAGGAAGGAGACAGAGCCGGATATCAGCAGGGCTGACAGATAGTTCGGGGATATCCTTTCTTCCTCTTTTTCAAATATGCGGTCCGATGCATATCTGGTAAACATTATCTGGAAAGGTCCGGAGACTATAAGACTTATGGCTACCGAGTAGGTAATGAGAACCTGATATATTAGAATATCTTTGCCTGCACCCATAAGGTTTGCTATTTGTGAAAAGAAAAATATGGAGAATACTGCTACTATCCAATTGCCACTGCTGAGAAGGGTTGAATAACCTACCGCATTTACAATATCCCTTATGTTTCCTCTTTTTAAAGTTTTTTTCAATTCAATTGATATGCCTGCCATTTCCTCTCCCCGAGCAGTTCAAGATATACCTCCCTGTATGCCTTTATCATTCTTTCCAAGGTGTAATACTTTTCTATCCTTTTCATACCGTTGTTTCCGTAATCCTTCCACAGGTCTGGGTTTTCTAAGATTCTTTTGTAGGCGTAAGCAAGCTCCTTATAGTCGCCCACTTTAACGATTTCACCCGCTTTGCCTATCAGAAGGTCTTCTTCGTCTATGCCTCCGTATATGAGCTGTCTGCAAGATCCCACATCGGTTGTAACACACGGCACACCTGCAGCAAGACTTTCAAGTATTACAATGGGCATACCTTCACTTATAGAAGTTAAGGTTGTTATGCCTATTTCTGGCAATATCTCATTTAATCTTTTGAACCCCAAAAATTTTACCCTTCCGTCTATACCGAGGGAGCGTACCATCTCTTTGCATTCCTGTGCATATTCGGGATCTTCCTCCTCAGGACCTACTATCCATCCCTCCACTTCCGGCATATCTTCTAATAGAATTTTCATGGCTTTTATGAAGGTTTTTATATCTTTGATGGGTGTTACCCTGCCAATTAAGGCTATTCGCTTTTCAGGTTTTTCCTTTCTTAGACTGCTGTAGGATTTTAAATCTACACCGTTAGGTATTATATATGCCTTCTCTTGCGGACACCCAAGGGATATCTGTATCTCCCTTGCACCCGCATGAAGGGAAAATACCGCATCCGCGGAAGTGTAAGCTATCTTTCCGAGGTTTTCAAAGAACTTTATCCACAACCGTTGAATAACTGTTAAATCACGACCTGTACCCTTCATAAATTGGGTTAGTGATTTACTGCTGAAGGTTTTCAGTATGTCTATCTTCCTTTCCTTTGTATATATGCCGTGTTCGGTTATGATAAAGGGTATGTTGAGCTTTTTCTTAAGCATGCTTCCTACGAAGCCCGCGTAACCCGTTGAAGGCGCGTGTATAACCCCCGCCTTAATATCTCCGAGCTCTTCAATAGCTTTTGCGGATGTCCATAGGGGAATAAGCAGGTTTCTGAGCGCCCAGAAGAATTCAACAAAGGGTAGATCTACATATTGTTCTAAATAGATCTCTTCAAAGAGATCCCATGTGTATCTTCCTCTTAGGAAGTCTTCTATGCTAAGTTCAGCGAGATAGAAACGATAATCCCATAACTTTTCCGGCAAGGCTTCCGTATCCTTCAGAAGGGAACTTATATAAAAAACCTCTTTTTTTCCTCTTTTCGTTCCCCCGCTTATTCTTCCGGGTTCTGAGAATAGGAAAAACTCTTTAAAAAACTTTACATTCTTAGGAAGTTCATACCTTATATCCCCGTAATCTTCCCTCCTTGATCCCAAAAATAGTATGCCGAAAGTCATATCTTCCATATTTCTAATGAGCTGATGTATCCAAGAAGAAACACCGCCCCTTATATAGGGGTAGGTACCTTCCGCTACTATAAGCACATCAATCCAGTCCGCTTTCATACCCATACTCCCGTTATAGACATGACCTTCTCATCAGGAACATCCTTAACAGATTCACCTATTTCAATAACCTTTTTCCAATCCCTTTTGAGGAAGTAAACCTCCATAAGATACATGGCTACCTTTTCATAGGACATACCGAGTTCAATGGCATCTTTAAGCAAGTGTTCAGCGCTTTCCGTGTCACCCATGGCAAGGCATACCCTTCCTCCCAGAAGGGAAATTTTAGGGTCCCTTTTTATCTCAAGTGCACTTAGGCAGTAGTGTAGAGCCTTTTTAAGATGAAACTCCTTCATTTCCTTCTCCGCTATTCCTGAGAAGACAAGTTCCCAATGGAGACTTGCAATCTTGTAGAGAATATCCGGCTTTTCCTTTTCATTCGCTTGAGGAAGCTTTCTGTTTAAAGTATCTATTTTTTTGAAAATCTCCTTTTCTATATCAGAAAAAAGGGAAAAGGTAAGGAGTCTTATTTCTTCCTTTGTAGATAAATGTATTTGTTTAAAGGACCTAAACTTTTTAGGATACCCGCTACTTATGATACGTATTATAAAATTTTCATCGTTTATGCTTCCGTTCCTTTTTGTATCTACCCGCGGTATATAGGTCTTTTCAACTTCTATTCTTTCTACCTGCGGGTACCTTTTATACTTTGAAAGTGCGCCTACAAGGGCGAGGAGCAGACCTGCAGGTCCGCTCAGGACTATTATCGGTAAAAATATAATAAATCTTAAAACCTTCAACTTTGCCCCCTTCACGGCTTTAATTTTTATAAATTCCCCTTATAATAAGCTTTTTAATTGTCCCGCTTTTTATAATTTAGCCTTGTCCTTGCCTGTTTTCAATTGAAAATTTTCAAGTATTTTATCATCTTCTAAACCTTTTATGCCTGAAAGCTTCAAGAACTCATAGTTATTTTCAAGTCTTCTTGCTACGGACTCCGCTCCGTGGAGAGAAGTTAATGGACAAAGAATGAATACTTTCCCTTCTTCTTCCTTTATGCATATTAAATCTGTGTGTCTCAGGTTTTTTATTATGGACTGTTGGGGTATATTGCCTTCCGCTATGTCAAAGATAATAATGAAACTGTCTATACCCAGATTCCTTTTCAGTTCCCGTGCCTTAAATAGTTCTTTCAAAAACTCAAAGGAACAAGGTTTACCGTTGTTTTTTATAAACTCCCTCAGTTTTTTTGAATATACAATATCCTCAACGAGATAATTGAAAAGTATGTTTATTTCCCTGAGTACTTCCTCATTCACATTTTCAAAGGGCATCTCTTTAACAGTAAGTACATATATACCGTCCTCATATTTATAAACAAATACTGCCAAACAGCTTATCTCCTTTCCCGCTTTGATATCTTCCTTTACATTCTTCGGAGTTAAAAATACGGATTCACCCTCACGGACCGCCCTTTTTAGCAGTGGGTCATTGAAGTTAATATCCTTAATTTCACCTTCTATAACTTCATATTCCCCTTCCTTATATCTAAAAAGACAAACATCCGTTATTTGAAAATACTTATTCAGTATGTTAATGAGCAGTTTGGCTATCCTCCTTTCATTTCCTTCTTTCGGCAAATCTTTCCTTATATCCGCAAGAATGTTCCTTATATTTCGCGGATTAATAAGGAAATCTATTTCAAGCTGGTCATGGGAAATTTTTAAGAAATGCAGATCCGACCTTAATTTATCCACCATCATCTTGAGGGATTCTATTTCCTTCTCTTTTTCATGATTTCTTCTTCTCCAAAGATAACTGAATTCACATGCGGTGAGTGTCAGCAGGGTGTTCCATAGTAAGAATTCCGTGTTAGGTTTTATCTGGGTTAAAAAGGATGCAACTGTATGCAGGGTAAGAAATATAAGCCCCCCTTTAAAGCTGTAAAACAGGGAAATAAGAAGCTGTGCAAATATGAAGGGAGATGCATACATATTAACAAAGAGGGGATTTTCTCCGTTGAATATGTGCCCTAATAGGTATAAAAGAAAGAAAACTGCTAATATTTCCAATATAAAGGATATAAGGCTCTTTAAATCGGTCTTCACCTTATCACTTCATCAATAACTCTTTGAAGCAGAGTGCTTACCGATTCATGAGACCATCCTGTTGCGGATATACTTCCACTGTAAACGGGTTTTTCAGTTTTTGCATCGTATATATAAAATGAAATGCTAACAACAGGTTTCCCTTCTAAGCCCGCTTTGTATCCGTATTCGTTGACTGTACCCCTTATTACGTAGTCGGCCTCGGGGTGTATACCATCCTCTTCCTTTGACTTTGCTATAAAATACCCTTTACTTGCAAGAACCGCCTCTATTACCGATGCCACCCTATGACCAGCCATGGGCGTTTCCGTATAGTTTTTGAAAGGCAATACAGCATAGATTTTTCCTTTGTCAAGTTGCTTAAAGTTTTTGTTTATTACAGTTGAACACGAGATGCAAAGGATAAAAACCGATACAAATACTTTTAAGTTTTTCAATTCCTTAACCCCCTTCCGGTTTAATATATTTATATTCTTAATGCTAAGGTCATACATTGTAAAGAGGTTTATAAAAATAACCTATATTACATCACTATACCTATCCTTATTCTTTATCGCCATACAATTGTTCAGAATAGGTTTTGTTTTGACAGGATTGTCTCCACTTCACACACTCACTTTTTTATCAATCTGGATAGCTTTTTATTTTATATACTTCCTTCCCGACGGTATGGTGGTATCCACCATCTACAATGTTTTTACCCTCAAAGAGAAAAAGCTTCTTCATATAATGTACTCCTTCGGTATAGAGTCAAAAAAAATACTCGTTTATATTCTGAGGGGTACAATCAGTGTATTTATAGTGGGTTTCATATCTGCCTTCCTTCTCCATGAGGAGGATCTTAATTTTGCGAGAAATATTTTGCTTATACATCATCAGGAGAAGGTTATGAAGACCTTGCCCGAGAAGACATTTTATAACATGGGTGGGTTTGTCATATATGTGGGGGAAAAAGAAGGAAGGAAGTTAAATGATGTGTTTTTCAGGTACAAGGATTTCACTGTCATAGCAGGGGAGGCTGTTTATGAGGGTAAGGGTAGATTCAGATTTAAAGGGGGATCTTTGATCGTTAAAATGGAGGGAAAGTACTTTATTACATTTTTTGATAATTATACCCTTGACACTATCAGGATAGTAAGCCCTAAGAAAAGAGAATTGCGTATCTCAAAAGAAAGGATATACAATCTTGTAAATATATTTACCTCTTTACCCCTTACATTGTTGGGATTTTTCATTGCTATTAGGATATTACGTTACCATACCCATATTTACTACGCATCTGCGGTAATGATAATTCTTAAGGAGATATTCATGTTTGTCTTTAAACTTTATCTGTTTTAAATCACTTTTTCACCTCCCTTCCTATCTTTTCTTCAACCGATTTTATCTTCTGCTGAAGTCTTCCCTCTTTACCCTTTCTGTAGTCTATCTTCATGGTTATGCTTATGCGATTGCAATCCTTTGCCATTGCTTCAAATCCCTGTTTTAAAACATTCATTACTTCATCCCAGTCTTTCCCCTCTATAATTGTGCCCATAGGTGTAAGCCTGTATTCAAGACCCGACTTGTCCACTATATCAACCACTCTGCTTACATACTCACTTACACTTTCACCCTTACCAAGAGGTGTCATGCTTACGAATACCAAGAAACTCATGTTTTATATAATAATAAAATTTTGATGAGATTTCTTTTTATCCTTTTGTTTATAGGACTGTCGCTGGCAACCCCGTCAATTCATAAATATCTGGAAAAGGGAAAGGTGGAACCCATTATAGAGTCCGTTCTTGAAGGTGAAAAGGAAGAGGAAGCGTTGCTTATTTTTAAGGCATATGCTGATGAGCTTATAGGAAATAGGGAGGTACCTGCTTATCTCAAGAGATATATAAAGGGGTTGATGGAAGAAAAAAGGGGTAATTTTGAGAAAGCCATAAAGCACTATATAGATTCAATCTATATTAAATCTGATTACAACCCTTCCTATTACAGGCTGAATGAACTTATAAGGAAAACAGGTGATGCGGAGAAGTTCAGAGAAAAGATAAAGAACATACTTAAAGTAAGGTTTGCTAAAACGCCTCCTGTAATAGTTGATAACGCTCCTAATAAGTATGTTTTTATAGTGGAAAAGATGAGCCAGTATATGTTTGTTTATAAGGGGAAAAAGCTGGTAGGAATGTTCCCGGTAACAACGGGTAAGGCATGGGAGGATAAACGTAGGGAAGGGGATAAGAGAACACCCGAAGGCATATATTTCTTTACCGAATATATTGATGTTAGTAAACTGCCTCCGCTTTATGGTAATTTAGCAGTTGCCCTTAACTATCCCAACCCTTATGATAAGCTCCTCGGCAAAACGGGTAGCGGTATATGGTTACACGGATCGGATACAGATAATCGTAACAATATTCCTTTTAGTACAAGGGGGTGTGTAGTAGCGGACAATAGGGATCTTGAAGTAATAGAAAAATATATAAAACTCGGAAATACTCCCATAGCAATATATAAGGTTGTACCGAATAATCTAA
>WFPJ01000066.1 GCA_015487615.1 Aquificales bacterium
CATACAAAGATAATGCCTGGGGTTTCTCTTCAAACCGTAGAGGAGGCGGTAAAGTGGTCGGACAGGGTATCAGTAAATTTGGAAGCACCCAATGAAAAGAGACTGAAAGCTATAGCAAAAGGTAAAAGTATCTTAAATGACATGCTTTTAAAAATAGAAAAAATAAGCCAACTCCTTGAAAACTATAAAAGGAAAGATCAAATAACCCAGATAATGGTGGGAACTTCAGATGAAACCGATGAAGAACTTTTAAAATCCGCTCACTATTTGTATAAGAAGTACAAGGTAAAAAGGGTATATTACAGTGCCTTCTTTCCTGTAAAGGACACCCCCATGGAAAACAAACCGCCTGCTCCCAAAGAAAGGGAGTACAGATTGTATCAGGCGGATTTTCTTATTAAGAGGTACGGCTTTTCACCAAGGGAATTTGTGTTCAAGGAAGGTTTCCTACCCCTTGACAGGGACCCAAAAGAACTTTGGGCTGAGAAAAATAGTTATCTATTTCCGGTAGATGTAAACAGGGCGGACTTTGAAACCTTAATAAGGGTACCGGGTATAGGTCCGGTAACAGCTCGTAAGATTATTGAGTACAGGAGATACAGATCAATAAGGGATATTGAGCAATTAAGAAAACTTGGATGCAATATTAAAAAGGCTCACAAGTATATTAAACTTCCGCAAGGATACCTTTTTCATCAACCGATGTAATTAAGTAATCCGCCCTTATTCCCCTTTCTTTCAGAAATTCAACACCGCTTCTGCCTATCCTTTCCTCACCTGAAAGGGTAAATATACCTACCGTGGGTCCTGATCCGCTTATAAATACAGCTTCTGCACCGTTTTTATAACATAGATCCCTCAATTCATCGTAGTAGGGTATAAACCTTGACCGGTAAGGTTCATGAAGATTATCCTTCACCGCTTTTCTCAACTTAGAAAAATCCTTATTCATGAGGGAAGATATAAGAAGGGAAACCCTCTGAATATTTGATACCGCATCCCTGAATCTCACCCTATCGGGTAATATAGCCCTTGCCTCTTCGGTGGATACCTTTATATCCGGTACTATAAAGACAATTTTTATATCATCGGGAAACGGCAATTTTTCGTAATACAAGCTATTTCCGTCCTTGCAAGCAACAACAAAACCGCCCAAAAAGGTGGGCAGGAGATTATCCGGATGCGGTTCAAACTCAAAGGCGATCTTCAACTTCTCCTCAACGGTAAGATATCTTTTCATCATCCTGCACGCTGTTTCAATACCACCAGCTATGGCAGTTGCGGAAGATCCCAATCCTCTTGCAACGGGTATATTATTCCTCTGCACCAATTTTATGGGTGTAACACTCTCTCCGAAGAGCTGAAATACCCTCTTATATGACCTTATAAATAAATTACTGTCAGGATCAGCCATTGAACCGTTATAACCGTGTATCTCTATCTCAAATCTGTCCGACCTTTCCACCTCAAATATGTTGTATAAGGAAACCGCAAGACCGAGGGTATCAAATCCGGGACCTATGTTGCTTGTAGAGGCAGGAACTTTTATTCTCACAACTTACCCTTCAATTCCCTTCTATATATCTTCCAACGGGGCGGTGTAAGTGATGTACCGCAACCGAGAGACTTCGTATCGTATATCTTGAGGGCGGAAGGATTATTGACACTGTCAACAAAAACGAATACGGTATGTTTTGATAATGTTCCGAATTTTTCTTTCCAATTCCTTATTGATTCGTAAATATCCTTCAGCTTTTCCTTCAATTCAGCCCCCCTTAAAAGTTCTTCCTTCTTTTCTCCAAAATCCTCGTATATCCATTCATCTTCATCACCTATGTTTTTTATAACATCAAGAAGCTGTTCGTCTGAGAGCAACCCTTCCAATCTCATGTTTATTATTAAGGCGACGGGCGGATTCGAACCGCCGTAGAAGGGATTTGCAGTCCCTCGCCTAACCGCTCGGCCACGTCGCCTTTATTTAACATGATAAATCTTATTGCCCTCTAATGCAACTTGATATGATTGTGATATAATTTAAACATATATAATAAGCGGGCGTAGCTCAGTGGTGGAGCGGCTGCTTGCCATGCAGCAGGTCGCGGGTTCGAGTCCCGTCGCCCGCTC